>NZ_JBBKBU010000012.1:0-59988 GCF_037892835.1 Peptoniphilus sp. HCN-40583 | reverse complement strand
CAGCCGACGATGCGGCTGCTTCTTTCATTGGATTTCTAAGGGAAATCTTATTTGTTTTTGTTCTTGATGTATTCATCGATCCCTTCGGCAGCTTGTTTACCTGCGCCCATGGCCAGGATAACCGTTGCGGCACCGGTAACGGCGTCGCCGCCGGCAAAGACGTCTTCAACAGAGCTTTGGCCGACTTCGGAAATAATGATGCCTTGTTTTTTGTTGGTTTCGATGTCCGGGTTGGTGCCGGTAATCAAGGGGTTCGGGTTGGTACCCAAAGCCATAATAACCGTATCCACTTCCACATCAAAGTCTTCGCCTACCTTGGGAACGGGGCGACGACGTCCCGATTCATCGGGTTCGCCGAGTTCCATGGGGCGAAGGGTCATGCTCGTAACCCAACCGTCGTCATCGGCGTGGATTTCAACGGGGGAGGTGAGAAGATGGAATTTAATGCCTTCTTCCTTGGCGTGGTGAACTTCTTCGGCACGGGCGGGGAGCTCGGCTTCCGTACGACGGTAAACGATGGTAACATCGGCGCCTAAACGCTTTGCCACGCGGGCAGCGTCCATGGCCACGTTGCCGCCGCCGATAACAGCGGTTTTGCGACCGGCGATAATGGGCGTGTCGTAGCCGGCTTCGTAAGCGTGCATGAGGTTGGTACGGGTTAAGAACTCATTGGCACTGAAGACGCCGTTGTAGTTTTCGCCGGGAATGTCCATAAAGCGGGGAAGACCGGCGCCGGTACCTAAGAAGATGGCTTCATAGCCTTCGTCGCGAATGGCTTCTAAGGACATGGTGCGACCGACGATGGTGTTGGTTTCAAATTTAACGCCCAAGTCTTTTAATTTTTCCACTTCGCTGGCGACGACGGTGTCGGGCAAACGGAATTGCGGAATACCGTAAACCAAAACGCCGCCGGGTTGTTGTAAGGATTCGAAAACCGTAACGTCGTAACCTTTTTTCAAAAGTTCGCCGGCAACGGTAATGCCTGCGGGGCCTGCGCCGACGACGGCAACTTTGTGGCCGTTGGACGGTTCGGGTTGAATGGTTTGAATGTGATTTTCACGAGCGTAGTCGGCAGCGTAGCGTTCCAACTTACCGATACTGACGGCATCGCCTTTATTCGCTAAGACGCAGTATTTTTCGCATTGGCTTTCTTGGGGACAGACGCGACCGCAAACGGCAGGCAGTGCCGTGTGTTTGGAAAGCTCCATGGCAGCGCCTTTGGCATTGTCTTCGGCGATTTCGTGGACGAAAGCGGGAATGTTGACGGAAACCGGGCAGCCCTTTACACATTGGGGATTTTTACAGTTTAAGCAACGTTTCGCTTCTTGGACAGCTTCCTCGTGATTGTAGCCGTAGCAAACTTCTTCGAAATTCTTGTTCCGTTTATTGGGATCTTGTTCCCGTACGGGTACTCTAGTAAAGCGATCCATTACGCATTCCTCCAGACTTGTTGACCCTTTGTCTTTTCCACGTTCATGTATTGTCTTTGACGCTTCATAGCCAAGTCGAAGTCCACTTTGTGGCCGTCAAATTCCGGTCCGTGGACGCAGGCGAACTTCGTTTCGCCGTCGATATTGACGCGGCAAGCGCCACACATACCGGTTCCGTCGACCATAATCGGGTTTAAGGAAACGATGGTGTGCAGATCGTATTTCTTCGTGGTGAGGCAAACAAACTTCATCATGATCATGGGGCCGATGGCGACACATGTATCGTAGGATTTGCCTTCGTTTTCGATGAGATCGTCGATTTTTGCCGTAACCATACCGTTGAAGCCATAGGAGCCGTCGTCGGTGGTAACGTAAAGTGTGCAGTCCAGATTCTTGAATTCTTCTTCGTAGATAACGGCATCTTTGTTTTTGAAGCCGATGATGACGTCGCAGTGAATACCGCGTTCAGACAGGTAACGGACTTGCGGATAGACCGGTGCGGCGCCGATACCGCCGCCGACAAATAAGTACTTTTTCTTCTTTAATTCTTCGTCACTCAATTCGGTGAAATCCGAAGGAACGCCTAAGGGGCCGACGAAGTCTTTCAGTTCATCGCCTTTTTCTTTTTGAGACAGCTTCGTCGTCGACGGTCCGGATGCTTGAACAACTAAGTCAACCCAGCCTTCTTCGCGATCGTAATTGGCGATGGTTAGCGGCACGCGTTCAGCGCGTTCATCGGAGATAACGATGACGAATTGTCCCGGTTGAGCGGCAACGGCGACACGCGGCGCGTGAATGCGTAGCAAAAACACATTGGGCGCCAGATTCTTCTTTTCTAAAATTTTAAACATACTACCCTCCCTATATTGTTGTACGTCCATTATAGTAAATAGTTAGAAAAATATCAACCTATGAAATGGTTTTTTCGTTAGCGTTTGCCTCTTGATCGAGGGGCGAAAATGGCGTAAACTGTGATACACTAAAAAGATAAAAGACATAAAAGGAGACGACGATGCAATTTTTTTCTACCCGAGACAAAAGCCGTGTGGTAACGGCAAAAGAGGCAATTTTCAAGGGTCCTGCCGATGACGGTGGCTTGTTTGTTGCGGATAAAATTCCGAAGATCGACTTAAAACAATACATGGACTATTCCTATGAAGCGTTGGCGGCGGAAGTGCTCCATTTATTTTTCGAAGATTTTTCTAAAAACGATTTACTAAATTGGACAGAGAAAGCTTACGGCTCTTTTTCCGGAACGGAACCGGTGGGTTATTTCGACCTGGACGGCATCACCGTGGCGGAATTATTCCACGGGCCCACGGCGGCGTTTAAAGACTTCGCTCTGCAAATGCTTCCCTATCTTATGGCCGCATCGGCGGAGGGAAGAAAGGTGCGGATCTTAACGGCCACCAGCGGTGACACGGGCAAGGCTGCCTTGGCCGGTTTTCAAGATGTTGAGAACACGGACATCTTTGTCTTTTATCCCGCTCACGGCGTGAGCACCATGCAGCGGCGTCAAATGTCCACGCAGCGGGGGAGCAATGTTTACGTCTACGGCATCGAAGGCAATTTCGACGACGCCCAGCGTACGGTGAAAGAAATTTTCGGAGACGACGCCTTAAGGGAAGCTTCTCGACGCGCGGGCATCGAATTTTCTTCGGCCAACTCCATTAATATCGGCCGCCTGGTTCCCCAAGTGGTGTACTATTTATATTCCTATCTGGCATTGGTGCGCAGAAACACCATTTCCATGGGCGAGGGTATCGACATTTGCGTGCCTACGGGCAATTTCGGCAATATTTTAGCCGCCATGTACGCCAAGGAAATGGGCATGCCTGTGGGGCGGTTTATCTGCGCTTCCAATAAAAACCACGTGCTTACGGATTTCATTACCACCGGCGTCTACGACAGAAACCGCGACTTCTTTAAAACCACTTCGCCTTCCATGGATATTCTCGTGGCGAGCAATATTGAGCGCTACCTGCATTTGGTTTTGAAGAAAGATTATAAAGTGCGGGAGAAAATGGAATCCTTAAATGCTACGGGCCGCTTCGAGATTCCCATGGACGCCATCAACCGCTCGAAGCTCGTAGGCTATTGGTCCACGGACGCAGAAGGGGAAGCGCGGATCAAGGAAGTGTTCGATCGCTTCGGCTATGTCATGGATCCCCACACGGCGGTAGCCTACGACGGGGCGAAGAAACACGGCTCCGCCAACCACGTTCTCGTGATGGCCACGGCGAGCCCCTACAAATTCCCCGACACGGTGGCGGATGCGTTGGGCATCGAAGGGGAAGGGGATGTGGATCTTTTGAAAAAAATCGAAGATGCTACCGGCGTTCCTTGCCCGAGGCCTTTAAGGTCGGTCTTCGATTTGCCCGAGCGCTTCAATGAAAGCATTACGGTGGATGAAATGAAAGAAGTGGTAAAGGAGGGATTTCATGATTAAACTGCGTGTGCCGGCGACGACGGCCAATATGGGACCGGGCTTCGACGTTATCGGCTTGGCCTTGGATTTATACAACACCTTTACCTTTGCCCTCGACGGCGGCGATTGCGACAGAGAGAGCATGATCTATGAGGCGGCGAAAGTGGTCTTCGACAAGGCAGACGCCTCCATGGAAAAATTCAGCTACCGCGTGGATGCGGACATTCCCATTGCCCGGGGCTTGGGAAGCAGCGCCACTTGCATCGTCGGCGGCATGGTGGGGGCCAATGAATTGCTTGGCGCGCCCTTTACCCAAGATGAAATTTTAAAAATGGCGTCGGATTTCGAAGGCCATCCGGATAATGTGGCGCCGGCTCTTTTAGGCGGCTGCGTCATCAGCTTGCCCACAGACGACGGCGTGGTCTACAGAAAGATCAACAACATCGACAACTTCGCCACCATTGCGGCCTTCCCGGACTTCGATTTGTCTACGGCCAAGGCGCGGGCGGCGCTCCCCAAGTCTCTGACCTATGCCGATACGGTGTCGAACATCGGCCACATGGGCTTTTTGATTCACGGCTTGGAAACCGCCGACACGGAGGCGTTGTTCTTCGGCCTGGAAGATAAAATTCACGAGCCCTACCGCAGCAAACTCATCGCCGGCTACGACGTAATGAAGACGCTGGAAGAGGATCACAATGGCCGCGTCCTCATTAGCGGCGCCGGACCCACTTTGTTGTTCGTCACGGAAAAATCCGCCGATCTGGAGGCCATAAAAAAGGACTGGGAAAAAATATCCGAACCTCTGGATGCCACCTGGGACATTCGAATCCTGCACATTACCACCACCGGCGTGGAAATTTTGGAAAATGCATAAAAAAGAGCCCTCGGAAAATCCCGAGGGCTTTTGATTGTTACAGCAATTGCTTTTGAATGGCAATTAAGAAGCGTTCCATCAGCGGGTTCATTTGCGTGCGGGGAACATTGATCTGCACGTGATACATATTGCCGGAGCCTTCCAAATCGCCTTTTAATCGATCCATGATTTCTTTTAAATCCACCGGAACATCGGCGCTTCGAAGGATGTGAATCTGGGCTTCGTTGCCGTTGGGAATGCCGTAAATTTGCACGGTCTTCGCCTTTTTTTGGATGGCATTGGACAGGTACTTAAAGCTTTTGAAATTGATGTTTTCCAAGGTGGTGTAAATATAGCCCACGCCTTCTACGGTGCGACGCTTGGCCATAAATTCATGAACCTGCTCCATGGCCATGGCTTCTTCCATTGAATCGATTTTCTTCTTTTGCTCGTCGATTTTGCCGTGAAGTTTTTTCACCGCCTGCCAAATGCCCTGGGTGGTGTTTTCCTTCAGGTACATGGACAGATTTTTCGTCAGGTAACGGTGGTTTCTGTAATCGTCTAAGGCGCATTTGCCGCAGACGAAGGTGAGCTTCAGACCTTCTTCCTCTTTTTCGATTTTTTGAATGGCAAAGAGAGCCACCTCACCGGTGTTTTTCAACAGCGGCCCCACGCTGTACACTTTGTCTACGGAGGGGATGGTCACTTCGCCCTTTTCTTCTTGAATCGGCAGATTGGATTCGATAAGATGATTGACGTAGTTTTCTATTTTTTCAAGGGACATAAAGCCGATGTCTTCGGCATCGACGACGAGGTAGCAGGCTTCTTCCGTGGAGCCTGAGAGGACTTTGGCGTGAAGAAGCTTTTCCAAGGCGCAGGTAAAGAGAATGCGGGCGATATTATTTTGCATGGACTGCAGGCGGCGGGGCCAGTCGATGGAAAGTTCCGCCTCCTTGCCGCTTTCTGCCGCATCCATTTTGCACTGAATGCGCCCACCTTCGACGGTGTAGTCTACGGCCTCGCCGTCCAGGGTGATTTTATCGCCGGTGTAGTAGCCCTCCACGGGCGGGGCGACGATGCTGTCTTCTAAAAAGAAATAATCAAAGCCTTTACTTTTTACGGTGTCGGGAACGGTGATTTTCATGAATTTACGGTAAGGTTCCCTCAGATACAGGGCCATAGGCGCCTCCTTTTGTTTGATTTGCGTTTTACTTATTTTATCATATCTTTCGTTTTTTTCGAAAGCAGGTGGTTATGAAACAGTTGTGGTTTATCTTGTGCCTCGCATTGGGCGGGGGCTGCTTTTTTGCAGAGCGCGTGCCCCTGTTGTTTGCTGTGCCTGTTTTGATCCTCGCCGCCTTTTGCTTTCTCCTGTGGGGAAAGAAGGCCAATGGCCTCTATCCCTTGGCGGCCCTGATTGTGTTTGTCTTCGCTTCATCCGGTCTTCAGTCGACGCAAGGGCCCCCTGTGCGGGTCACGGTGCGGGGCGTGGTCATGGCATCGAAGGAAAATTACTACGATTTAAGGATCGGCCCGTTAAAGAGGGTGCGGGTTTTCTCCGAGGCCCATCCCGCCATGGGAACGCGGGTGGCCGTGCGTGGGATTACCATGAAGCCGGAGGCGCCGCGAAACCCCGGCGGCTTCGACGGGCGCCACTACGCTTTGTCTCACGGCATTAAGGCCACCTTGCGCCCCACGAAGGAAGAGATCCTTCCCGAGGAGGGAAGGGCCATGGAAAAGCTCTACACCTGCCGGGGACGGTTCAGAAAAAAAGGCGCGGCCATTTGCGAAAGGTATTTTCCGCCGAAAGAGGCGAAACTTATATCCGCCATGCTCTTCGGAAACGATGCGGACTGGGAGGGGCTGGAGGATTTTCGCACCCTCAATGTGATTCACATCTTGTCCATTTCCGGCCTACATATCGGGTTGATTATGGCGCTTTTGTCTGCAGCATTAAAGAGGCTCACCGTACCCTACGATCTGCGGAAGTTGTCCGTCCACGGTCTTTTGCTTTTGTATCTCTTTCTCACGGGCTTTCCCATAGGCGGCATGCGGGTGTGGCTGTCTCTTTTGTTTACGGATGCAGGGAAGCGGCTGTGGCGGCCGGTGGATCCCGCCTACGCCCTGGGCTTTAGCGGCGCGGTCTTTCTCTTGGTGAATCCCTTTTATATTTACCGCTTGGGCTTTTTGTTCAGCTTTTTCTCTGTCTACGGCATTTTAGCCATCTATCCGAAGTTGCCTTTCTTCGGAACGGCTCGGGGAAGAATCATGCAGGCTTTGGGCGTGAGTGTCGCCGTGAGCCTCGCCATCGCGCCCCTACTTCTGTTTGCCTCGGGAAGCATTTCCATCATGGGCCTTCTCGCCAATGTGGTGCTTCTGCCTTTGGCTGCGGCGATTTTATACGGCGGCATTGCCGTAAGCTGCTTGTCCTTTCTCTTACCGCCTGTGGCAGCCGGGGCGGCGGTTATGACTCGATGGATCTTTCTGCCCTTTCTCTTTCTCACAAAACACATGGCCCTCGCGCCCTTTAATTGGGTATTGCCGAGCTTTTCCGTAGCGGAGGCCTGCGTATATTACTTGATTCTTCACTTCGCCATGTATTTCCCCATGCGGCGGTTGAAATTACGGGCGGGGCGGCTTTTGATGCTGCAGGCCGCGGCAGTCGGCATCCTCGTCCTCGCTTGGGGCCATTGGACGGCGTCGGATCTTTCCGTGACCCAGCTCTACGTGGGGCAGGGGGACTGCGCCTATGTAGAGGCGAAAGATTTTCGCGGCCTCATCGACACCGGCGGCAGCCGCTTCGGCGCCGACCCTACGGCCCGCTACGTGGTGCCCTTTTTGCGGAAATGCGGCGTGGGCACCTTGGATGCCATCTTTCTGTCTCACTACGACGCGGATCACGCCGGCGGCGTCACCACCTTGGCGAAGGCGCATAATATCAAACACATATTTGCCCCGGCGCCGGGAAGTGAGGAAGATGCGGCCATGTACGATGCGATTCAACAGGAGGCGGGAGTCATCGAGGCCATCGAGGGAACTTTTCCCATGAAGGATTGGCAGCTTAGGGTTTTTCCGTCCTATGGCGATGCGGATAACGCCCTTTCCATGGTCATGGAGCTTTCGTCGAAGGGGCAGCGGATGCTCTTTCTCGGCGATTTGCCTGCGGCGCAGGAGAAAATGCTTCTTGCAGATCTTCGCCACCGCGAGGGCATTGTGAAACTGGGCCACCACGGATCGAAGACATCGAGTTGCGACGAATTTTTGGAGGCCACTCGGCCGCATCTGGCCCTTATTTCGGCGGGAGAGAACAATTCCTACGGCCATCCCCACCAAGTGGTGCTCCGGCGTTTAAAAGACCACCACATTTCTTATTTGGAGACGAAAAACGGCGCAATCACCATGAATTTGAAAGACGGCAAGGTGTATGTGTCCGTCTATAAACCGCGGGCCCTTTCCATGGGGCAAAGTATCTTTTTTGCCGCCTGCGTGGTAATCTTAATGGGTATGGTCTATGCAGGCGCAGGGTATTTTAAGAAAAGAGACGATTTATGGAATCAGTGGATTACAATGGAGCCTATCTTCTCCACGGACCGGAAAAGTTCGGTATGGAAGAGAAGCGCAGACAAATAGAAAAGAAGTATTTGGACCCCGCCACCAAGGATTTAAATTATGACGTGGCGTCGGGGGATGTGAGGGAGATTCTGGCCAAGGCCAACACCTTGCCCTTTATGTCCGAAAAGCGTATCGTCGTCGTAAAAGATGCGGGGCTTTTGGCAAGCGATCCGGCCTTCGATTATTTTCTGGAGGCAGTTTTTGAAATCCCCGCCTCCACGGTGCTTCTTTTAATGGAGACGGAGACCCCCATAAAAAAGAATCAAAAGCTCTACAAGCGCTTCGATAAAGCCCATCGGGTTATTGCCATGGAGCGGCTCACCGGGCAGGTGCTCAGGCGCTTTCTCGCCGGCTATTTGGCGAAGCAAAATCGCCGCATTCGCCCCGAGGTGCTGGAGCATTTTATTCGCCTTTCAGGCTACAGCGACAGGCAATTTACGGGAGACCTTCAGGGCTTGGTCAACACCTTGGATCAAATTGCCAGCGTTTCGGAAGGGGAAGTGACCATGGCGGCGGTGGACGCTTTTTTGGATCCCTTCTCCGCGGAGACCATCTTCGACCTTCTCGCCGCCATCGCGAGAAAAGACGGAGCCGCGATTTTAAACCTTTTGGACGAATTTGAGGTAAGGGAAGAGCCCGCCGGGCGCATCCTCTACATGATCGCGCGGCAAACGGGCAATCTCCTCTATTACAAAACCATGGGGGAGACGGGAAGAAGCGACGGCGAGATCTTTCGCTTCATGGGCATAAAGCCCTACGAGGGCAAAAAAATAGCCGCCCAAAGCGGCGCTTACACGAAGGCGCAGCTGCGGCGGCACTACCGATTGATTTTAGATGAGGAGCTTCGCATGAAGAGCACCTCCGCTTCGGATCGGGACGTGCTTCAAACTCTGCTTCTTTCCATGTTGCGAGACAATTAAAAAGAGCAACAAAAAAACTGAAAACAGCTGTTTTCAGTTTTTCTTGCATTAGAAAACCCCCGGTTAGACCGGGGGTTCCGTTTAGCTTTAGCGATAATCACCCGTTATTCCCAGAATGGTATGATAAGAAAGGTCTGCCAACTAATCACAATCAGGAGGGAATAATGACATCACTAAATCACACCCATAGTTTATCACACACAAAATGGAATTGTAAGTATCACGTAGTGTTTGCTCCGAAATACAGGCGAAAAGTATTTTATGGATCGAAGCGCTTAGAAATTGGAGCGATTCTACGGGAGTTATGTAGTTGGAAAGGCGTGAACATAATCGAGGCGGAAGTATGTCCAGATCACGTTCACATGCTACTAGAGATCCCACCCAAACTATCTGTATCTTCATTCATGGGCTTTCTAAAAGGTAAGAGCAGTATCATGATCTATGAACGATGGGGAGACATGAAATTTAAATATAGAGGAAGGCAGTTTTGGTGCCGAAGCTATTACGTCGATACAGCGGGAAAAAACGCTAAAAAGATTCAGGAATACATTCAAAATCAGCTGAAAGAAGATCAAATAAGTGAGCAACTAACGTTCGACACGACGAACCCCTTCAAGGGGTAGCCAAGTAACGATAGCACGGGCAGACCGCCGACGCCCTTCAGGCGCAGCTAGTAATACAGGCCCTTTGGGCCGATAAAGAAAAACCCCCGGCTACGCCGGGGGATGTTTATTTTAGTTGGCGCGATTGAATTTTTTGGTCAAACGGCTCATGCGACGAGCTGCCGCATTTTTATGGATAACATTCTTAGATGCCGCTCTCTTGAGTTTTTTGTCGACAGCGCGGAGGAGATCTCTCGCTTCGTCGATTTCACCTTTGTCAAGCGCTTCTTCGAATTTACGAATGGACGTCTTAATACCGGTCTTTACGGATTTATTGCGCAACGTTTCTTTTTTCGTCGTGCCGATACGCTTAATAGCGGATTTAATATTTGCCATGATTCACCTCCGACTGTGATTTTATCCCTTAGGATACCTTAACTTGTAGAATTTTACCATATGGCCGTGGCTTTTGCAAGAAAGGGAAGTAGGAAGTTTACAAAAGATGTAGAAAATTTGCGTTTGTGGTAAAATGAATAGTCAGATTCAAGAAAGGGGAACATTTTGAAGAGAAAAGGAAAATCGACTTCCACGGTGGTAGAAATGATAAAAATAATAATTATGGCGGTGGTATTGGCCGTGGTCATCCGCCACTTCGTCTTTAACACCACCATGGTCATCGGCCAGAGCATGGAACCCACCTTACACGAGCGCGAGCGCATGATCTGTTTGGTCTTTCCCAATTACTTCTCCGATCCCAAACGAGGGGACATTGTGATTATCGACGCGCCGGACGAATCGGGAAAAGAATATGTGAAGCGCGTCATCGGCCTGCCCGGCGATCACATTCAAATCGACGAGGGCAAGGTCTTTGTCAACGGCGTGGCTTTAAAGGAAAACTACATCCATCCCGGCGTATCCACGGGGATTTATCAGGACAAGGCCTGGGACATTAAAGCAGGCGAATTTTTCGTCATGGGAGACAATCGCCAAGAGGGCATGTCCATCGACAGCCGCTACTTCGGTCCGGTGGAGAAAAAGCACGTGCGCTCTCGGGCGGTGCTTCGCTACTATCCCTTTTCGAAATTTACTCTATTTAATCATTAACGGACGCATAAAGGAGGTACTATGACCGATCGTCAGAAAAATATTCGTAATTTCTCCATTATCGCCCACATCGATCACGGCAAGAGCACCTTGGCCGACCGACTCATCGAAAAGACCGGCATGCTCACGGAGCGGGAAATGGATGCCCAGGTGTTGGACTCCATGGCCCTGGAAAAAGAGCGGGGCATTACCATTAAGCTCAAGGCCGTGCGCCTCGTTCACGAGCGAGACGGCGAAGAATACCTTTTAAACCTCATCGACACCCCGGGCCACGTCGACTTTAACTACGAGGTATCCCGCTCCCTGGCGGCCTGCGAAGGGGCGCTTTTGGTGGTGGACTGCACCCAAGGGGTAGAGGCACAAACCTTGGCCAATGTGTACCTGGCCATGGATCAGGATTTGGAAATGGTGCCGGTCATCAACAAAATTGACCTGCCCTCGGCCCGAGTCGACGAAGTGAAAAAAGAAATCGAAGACATTGTGGCCCTGGATACGGAACACGCCCCTTTAATCAGCGCGAAAAACGGCGTGGGAATCGACGATGTGCTGGACGCCATTATCGACGAGATTCCCGCCCCCTCGGGGGATGCGAAGGCGCCCTTAAAGGCCCTCATCTTCGATTCCATTTACGACAGCTACCGCGGCGTGGTTTGCTACGTGCGTGTTTTCGACGGCAAGGTCAAGGCCGGGGACCGCATTAAAATGTGGGCCACGGAAAAAGAATTCGAAGTGGTGGAAGTGGGCGTCAATGCCAACGGAAGCATTCCCCTTAAGGAACTTTCCGCCGGCGATGTGGGCTACATTACGGCGAGCATAAAAAATGTAAAAGAAGCCCGGGTTGGCGACACGATTTACGATCCGGCTAATCCGCCCAAGGAAGCCCTGCCCGGCTACAAAAAAGTCGTGCCCATGGTCTACTCCGGCATTTATCCTGCGGAAGGGGAATCCTACACCGACGTGCGGGACGCTTTGGAAAAGCTCCAGGTCAACGACGCGGCCTTGGTTTTCGATGCGGAAACCTCCGTGGCCTTGGGCTTCGGCTTCCGCTGCGGCTTTTTGGGCCTTCTGCACATGGAAATCATTCAAGAGCGGCTGGAGCGGGAATTCGACCTGGATATTATTACCACGGCACCCTCGGTAATCTATCGGGTGCACACCGTAGACGGTGAAATGGAAGAAATTCAAAACCCGTCGAACCTTCCCGACCCCACCTCCATCGAGTACATGGAAGAGCCCTTTGTGCGGGCGGAAATCATGTCCCCTACGGATTACGTGGGCACCATTATGGAGCTCTGTCAAGAGCGGCGTGGCCGCTACATCAGCATGGATTATTTGGAAGAGACCCGCGTTGTCATCACCTACGAGCTGCCCTTAAACGAAGTGATCTACGATTTCTTCGACGCCTTAAAGAGCAAGACCAGAGGCTACGCCTCCTACGACTACGAGCTCATCGGCTACGAACGTGGCGACTTGGTGAAAATGGACATTCTCATCAACGGGGAATTGGTGGATGCTTTCTCCCTGATCGTGCACAAGGACAAGGCCTACGAGCGGGGCAGAAAAATTTGCGAGCGTCTCACCGGCGTCATTCCCCGCCATCAATTTGCCGTGCCCATTCAGGCGGCCATCGGATCGAAGATCATCGCCAGAGAAACCATTCGCGCCGTCAGAAAAGACGTTCTGGCCAAGTGCTACGGCGGCGACATTTCCCGGAAGCGGAAACTCTTGGAAAAGCAAAAGGAAGGGAAGAAGCGCATGCGCTCCATCGGCAATGTGGAAGTGCCTCAAGAAGCCTTCCTCGCCGTCCTCAAATACGACGAAGACAAATAAGAAAGGCGGACCTGAAAGGGTCCGTTTTTTGGAGGTTTTATGAAAAAGTCCCCGGGCATTTACATCCACGTGCCCTTTTGCGAAAAAAAGTGCGACTACTGCGATTTCTACTCCCTGCCGAAAAAGGGCGAGGCGGATTTCGACGACTATCTGGAATCTCTTCTGCGAGAGATCGATTTATATGAAGAGATCATGGGCGCCGGCGTAAGCACGGTGTTTTTCGGCGGCGGCACCCCCTCCCTTTTGGGCACGGATCGCCTTGCTAAAATCATGGAAAAGTTGCGCCCCTTTATAAACGAGGGGGCTGAGATTACCATGGAGGGAAATCCCGAAAGCGTCCTTCATCTCGATGTGGCCGCCTTAATCGACACGGGCTTTAATCGCTTCAGCATGGGCGTGCAAAGTGCGTCGGATCGCCTTTTAAACATCATGGGCCGCATTCACGATGGGAAAACCGCCGAGGATGCCTTTCATCATTTAAGAAAGGGCGAGGCGAAAAACATCAATCTGGACTTTATCTCCTCCGTTCCTTCGGAGACCATGGAGGATGTGGCGGCGAGCCTCGCCATGATCGAGGCCCTGAATCCGGAACACGTGAGCCTTTACAGCTTAATCGTGGAGCCGGAGACGGCTTTTTACCGCCGCTTCGGAAAAATGATGGAAGCCATGGAGGATACGGATCGCATTCACGTTCACACCTACGAAAAAGGCCTCGCCGCCATGGGTTATAAGCAGTACGAACTATCCAATTTCGAAAAAGGCGGCCACCAATGCGCCCACAATTTAAATTACTGGCACCTTGGCGAATACATCGGCCTGGGCCCGGTTGCAAGCGGCCACTTCAAGGGCAGGCGCTACAGAAATGTGCAAAACCTTTCTGCCTACAACGAGGCCCTACGCAGGGGAGCACCACCTGTGGCAGAGGAAGAAGTGCTCTCCATGGTGGACAAAGACAACGAATACGTCATGTTGGGCCTTCGGCTCAACGAGGGCATTGCCATGGATGCCCCTCTGCCCTCGGGGGAGGAATTTAAGGACGTGCACAAAGAAGCCATCGAGAAAAACCTAAAAAACGGCCTACTCACCATAATAAACGGCCGCGTGGCTTTAACGCGCAAGGGACGCGACCTAGCCAATCGGGTGGAAGTGGACTTCTTTCGCTTGTAAAAAAATATTCCCTTAAAGAAGAGAGAAAGAAAATACACGGAGCCATTCATGTGAATGAAACGATGCTTCGAAAGGGAAGGCAACAAGGGATGTATAATCTTCAATACAGCGGCATCGTCGTCACCAACGGCGGTGCCCTTTTATCATGCCCCGGGCATGGGAAGAAATGCCTGAAAAAGCATATGCTATAATAACCTTAGATGAACGAGAGAAGGGAAAAGGCGATGCCTATGCCTTGGAGAATCCATAGAAATGCTAAAACGATCAAAAGGTATTGAAACATTCGAAGGCATGCCAACGGTGACGGAATATATCAATTCCTTCTTATCCGACCCAGATTTCTACAACTTCCTTGAGGATCTTTCATTTAAGGAAAATAGAGTGCGCTCTGCACAGAACATGACGCCAGAGCAGAAAAGCAAACTTGGACAGATTGATGTTGAAGGATATAACATCTGGGAGCTTCGGATGTTTGTACAAGACTTTATACACAGTCAGCTAGTAAAAAGAGGACTAAAGATTGAGAAGATATAATGCAGAAATGAGGGATGATAGTGATAGATATCATCGAACAAGAAATTGCTGATATGAGCGAGGAACTCTTTGACGAGTTGCTGAAAGATCGTACTACAAGAAAAAATATCTGCTGGGCTACAGACCATTACATTTCGCATGGAACAGAATATTATCCTCAGGAACCAATCAAGAAAGAACTGGTTACTGGAAGAAACACAAAGATTGTTCAGCCTAGAACTTCAAAATCACAGGCTGAGCAAACAAGGCGAACAAAGGATAAAGCTGAGGTGTTTACTCCATCGTGGGTCTGCAACGAACAGAACAATTTAGTGGATGAAGCTTGGTTCGGACGTCAGGATGTTTTCAATATCGCGTGTGGACATTCATGGAAATCTGAGCTGGGGCGGATAACATTTCCGGAAGGTAGATCATGGAAGGACTACGTTGATTCAAAACGACTTGAAATCAGCTGTGGTGAGGCACCATACCTAGTCAGCAGATATGATACGGTAACTGGAAATGAGATTCCATTACAGGAACGTATCGGTTTACTTGATCGAAAAATGCGAGTGGTAAATGAAAACAATGATACAGAGGAAGAATGGATAAAATGGGCAACAAGAGCCTATCAGAGTACATATGGATTTGAGTACCAAGGTGACAATATTCTTATTGCCAGAGAGAATCTTCTGTATACATTCATTGAAAATATGATTTACAAGTTTGGTCATAAGCCGGATATCAAACTATTAAAACAAATCGCCCGTATTGTTTCTTGGAATATTTGGCAAATGGATGGACTGACGATGTCGGCTCCATACTCCGAACGCCCAAGAGCAAATACGCAAATGAGCATATTTGATTTGCATCCACAGGAAGGATGCGATGAAAATGAAAAAGAGCCAATCCCATGTAAGGTATACGATTGGCGCGCCAAAAACAGTTTAGAATTTAGAACCATGGTAAAGGGAGGCAGAAAGCATGAGTGAAGATAAAATAGCTTTTAAAAGCACATTCGACTATAAGGTTATCTATGCTTTCACTGTAAGCGATGAAAAGCACAATGGATTAATCAAAGTAGGAGATGCCACTCTTCACACGGAGGCTTCAGCAGAAAGCTTGCCACCAAATTCAAGAGAATTAAATCAAGCAGCACTGGCTCGAATTAAGGAGTATACCAATACAGTTGGTGTAACTCCGCTGCTTCTTCACACGGAACTCGCTGTTAAGACTGTCAAAGGAGAAGACGGTTCAATGCAGCTGAAGGCATTTCGTGACCACGAGGTACACCGTGTGCTGGAAAATTCCGGTATTAAGAAAGCAAAGATTGATGATACTACCGGACGGGAATGGTATCGCATAGATCTTGAGACAGCAATCGAGGCAATCTCTGCGGTAAAGAAAAACTACGCAAATTTGAGCAATTCTGATGTGATAGATTTTATTCCAATAGTATTTAGACCTGAGCAGAAAGAAGCAATTGATAGAACAGTCAAGCAGTTCAAAAAAGGTGACCGTATGCTCTGGAATGCCAAGATGCGATTTGGCAAAACCTTGAGCGCATTGGAAGTAATTAGGCAATGTAAATATGAAAAATCGATTATTCTTACACATCGTCCGGTTGTAAATGATGGATGGTATGAAGATTTTACAAAGATTTTCCACGGCACAGGCTATCGCTATGGTTCAAAGAGCAATGGATATACTGTGGAGCAACTTCTGAAAACAGGTAAAAGCTTTATCTACTTTGCTTCGATTCAAGACCTCCGAGGATCAGAGGCAGTTGGTGGAAAATTCGGAAAGAATGAAGATATCTTCAATACTCTCTGGGACTGTGTGATTGTAGATGAAGCACATGAAGGCACAAAAACAGCCCTCGGTGACGATACCATCAAATCCATCGTAAAAGAAGATCTTCATAAGACAAAGTTACTTGCTCTATCCGGGACGCCGTTCAATATCATAGACGAATATGATGACGATTCCATTTACACCTGGGATTACATCATGGAGCAGGAAAATAAATCCGAATGGGATAAGCAGCACTTTGGGGACTCCAACCCTTATGATGAATTGCCGGAACTGCGTATTTACACATATGACCTTGGGGATTTATTGCATAATAGCAATTACATCACATACGAAGATAAGGCATTTAACTTTCACGAATTCTTCCGAACATGGACCGGTGACTTCAAATCCGATAATGCACAGATGCCTGCTACCGCTAATATCGGCGATTTTGTGCATGAACAGGATATTTGGTCGTTCCTAAATCTGATGACAAAGACGGACGCAAACGGTACATATCCGTTTTCAAAGGATGAGTATCGAGAATTGTTCCGTCATTCCCTATGGATGGTTCCCGGTGTCCGTGAAGCAAAGGCTTTGAAAGCATTGATGGGAAAACATCCGGTATTTGGAAATGGTCAATTTGACATTGTAAATGTTGCCGGTAGTAATGACGAAGAATCTGCTGATGCACTGAATAGTGTTAGAAACGCTATTGCAAAGGCAGAAAAAGTGGATTCCTATACTATCACTTTGTCATGTGGAAAGCTGACCACGGGTGTTACAGTCAAGGAATGGACAGCCGTATTTATGCTTTCAGGCTCTTTTTCAACTTCCGCTTCTAACTATTTACAGACTATTTTCCGTGTACAGTCCCCTTGCAACAAGAACGGAAAGATCAAAGACACCGCATTTGTCTTTGATTTTGCGCCGGATCGTACTCTGAAGATGGTCTCTGAAGCAGTATCTGTATCTCGAAAGGCCGGAAAGACCAATGATGGAGATCGTAAAATTCTTGGTAAGTTTCTGAACTACTGTCCTGTTATTTCCATCGCAGGTTCTCAGATGAAGGAGTACAAAGCCGATAAGCTTCTGCAGCAACTGAAGAAAGCCTACGCTGATAAAGTTGTTCGCAATGGCTTTGATGATACGAATCTTTATAATGATGAGCTTTTCAAGTTGCAGGATTTGGATCTAAAAAAATTTGAGGACCTGAAAAAGATCATCGGCAAATTAAAAGCAGCTGAAAAGACAAAAGATATCGATGTAAATAACCAAGGATTGACTGACGAAGAATATGAGGAGCGGGAAAAGCTAGATAAGAAGAAAAAGAAAAATGAACTCACCGAAGAGGAAAAGGCACGCCTTGAAGAATTAAAGAAAAAGAAAGCCAATAGGAACAATGCCATCTCTATTTTGCGTGGTATTTCTATCCGTATGCCGCTTCTCATCTATGGTGCTGATGTTCCTTATGACGAAGAAATCACTCTGAACAAATTTATTGAGCAGGTCGACGACTCTTCTTGGAACGAGTTTATGCCTTCAGGTGTCACCAAAGAGCTATTTGCGGATTTCAGAAAATACTATGATGAAGATGTCTTCATTGCCGCCGGACGCAGAATTAGAAATATCGCTCGTGAGGCAGATACACTGAATCCTACAGAGCGAGTCAAGAAAATTGCAAGTCTGTTCTCCTACTTCAGGAATCCAGATAAGGAGACCGTCCTCACGCCTTGGCGAGTCGTTAATATGCATATGTCTGATTGCCTCGGTGGATATGATTTCTTCGATGAGGATCATCGTGAAACATTGGATGAACCAAGATTTGTAGATAGAGGTCAGGTGACCACAGACACCTTTGCCAATCCTAAAGCACAGATTTTGGAAATCAATTCCAAAACAGGACTCTATCCGCTTTATGTGGCGTATAGCTTATACCGTGCTAGGCGAAAAGCAATCACAGTAGATTGCGAAATAACACTTGATGATGAGCGAGATATATGGAAAGCGACTGTTGAACAGAATGTGTTCATCATCTGCAAGACGCCTATGGCAAAGCAGATTACAAAGAGAACCCTTGTTGGATTCGATAATATTAAAATCAATGCACATTACTTTGATGATCTTGTGAATCAAATGAGAAATAAGTCGCAGCAGTTTATTGATCGTGTGCTTAAAACAAACTATTGGAAGAAAGAGGGTAGCGGTAAAATGAAATTTGACGCAGTAGTAGGTAATCCTCCTTATCAAGAAGAAACAGGCGGAGCAGGAAGACAAGCAAAGCCAATCTACAATTATTTTGTTGAACAAGCAAAAAAACTTAATCCAACATATATCTCAATGATTACACCTTCTAGATGGTTTTCTGGTGGTATGGGATTGGATGATTTTCGAGATAATATGATTCTAGACAATCGACTCATAAAGTTAAAAGATTATACTAATGCAAAGGATTGCTTTCCGCAAATTAGTATCAGCGGTGGTGTAAGCTATTTTTTATGGGGGAATAAATATCATGGTGATTGTAGCGTAGAAAATGTTCATGATGGAAAATCAAGTATTGCTGTTCGACCAACAAATGAGTTTCGTGTTTTTGTACGCTACAATGAAGCTGTTTCAATTCTTCATAAAATAATAGATGATAATTATAGTTCTATTGACGGTATTATCAGTCCTCTTATGCCATTTGGACTATCAACAAACTATAGAGGGAGAAACAATAAATCAAATATCGATAATCTTACTTTGTATGCAAGTGACGGAGTCACATACATTAAGAGAACAGAAATTAACAAGGGGACGGAATATATTGATAAGTATAAAGTAATGATGAGTAAGATGAGTGCAGAACATGCGGGTGAAGCCGATAAAAATGGTCAATTTAGAATATTTACAAAAACTATGCGTGTATTAAAACCATTGGAGACATGTACTCACTCATACTTCTTGATAGGATGTTATGATAATGAACTTGAAGCACAAAATACAATGACATATTTGAAGACGAAATTCGTTAGATTTATCGTTATGATAACATTAAGTGCTGTTAATCTTTCGAAGCTTGTATTTTTTAATGTTCCAATGCAGGATTTTTCTGCTAATTCCGATATTGATTGGAGTAAATCTGTTAGAGAAATCGATAAGCAACTATATGCTAAATATGGTTTATCTGACGAAGAAATCGACTTCATCGAAGGTAAGCTTAAGCCTATGGAATAAATCCATGAAATGACAAAAACCCCACACGAGGACATTTAATGCTCTGGCGTGGAGTTGAGTTTAATTATATGCATTAAGCAGAATAGCAAGATAAATCTCTGCTTCTTTGCGGGTAGCATCAATATCCCGGCCTCTGCCATAATTGGCAATCCTCTCGCCATTCAGTTTGAGACTGAGTTTTGAAATTCTGCATCCATTGAGTCCGTATCCTATGCTTGGCTCTTCGTAGTGTTTTCCCCAGAAGTGGATAATGTGATTTTTAACATCTGTTCAAGGAACACCGATTGTACCTTCTTTCCACATAAGCGTACCTCCTAAATTTTGGTACTACGTGTATTGCTCTGAAAGAAGATAATAGCAAGTTATTTTAAGTTCGTATCCCGCGACTTTTGAAAACAAAATGACCGCACCGGAGTAAATGAATGCTTCGGTGTGGTCATTTTGTTTTGAAATCAGCTTAAAAGTTCCGCTGACAATTTAACGTGACCGCTTAAAAATGCAAAGCTTTAATTCGTTTTATCAAATTCTTAATTGAGCGATTCGAAAGAGGAATCTTTTTTATTTTTAGCAATCGCACTTGACAAGTGCTAAAACCGTGGTATACTTAAACCATAAGCGATTGGCACTCAAACAAAGCAAGTGCTAATACGGAAAGGAGGTTTTGTTTGGACAAGAGAAAAATAGACATCTTAAACCTGATTATCGAGTCCTACATCGCCTCTCCCGTGCCCGTTGGCAGTCGCACCATTTCGAAATCCCCGACCCTCGCCGTGTCTTCGGCGACGATACGGAACGAAATGAGCGATTTGGAAGCTTTGGGTCTTTTAGAAAAGCCCCACACTTCCGCCGGGCGCATTCCGTCCGAAGGCGCTTATCGATTTTATGTAAACGAATTGATTCCCGAAATCGACTATCCGAAATCCCTCGTGGCACATTTCGAAGAGGCCATGCCCATGGAACTCTACGGTTCCGAGGATTTTTATTCCGCCGCCGTGGAGGCCTTGGCCGATTACACGGAGAACTTGGCATTTATGATGATGCCGAGAAAAAGCGATCGAAGGCTCAAGTATTTGGACTTGATTCCGGTGAACGACCACATGGTCATGCTTTTAGTCGTCGGCGACCGCGGAGTCGTCGTCAAGCGCATGATCGACTTGGGTTTCGCTGTCGATGAAGACGATATGCGCTACGTTTCAGGCGTCTTATCCGATGCCTTCGTGGGCACGCCCTTCGATGCAATCGACGGCGTGAAATTCGTCCTCTCCGGCGAGCTTGTTCGCTACGAATCCTTCGTCCTCAAGATCACGGAGATCCTCTCCCGCGTCATTCACGCAGTGGAAGAGGTGGACGTGGTGATGAGCGGCATGGGCCATTTGTTCCGCTACGAAGAATTTCAAGATCCGGGGCGCATGCAATCCATGATGGATTACGTCCGGGACAAGGCAAATCTTCTGCGGCTCTTTCAGCTCCTGCCGAAAGACGAAACCATTCGCTTTCGAATCGGCTCGGAGAATGCGGAAGAGACGATGCGCAAAAATAGTTTAATCAGTCGTATCTATCCCATGAACGGCACGGATTTAGGCGCCATCGCCTTAATCGGGCCCATGCGGATGAATTATAGAAAGTCGGCAAATTCCATAATGGCGTTTTCCGATGCACTGTCGAGACGACTTGGGAAAAGAACGTTGAGGTGAGAAGTGGTAGTAAATAATAAGGAAAATCCGATGGACATGGATCCGACGGAAGAAGAAATCAAACAAACGGATGCGACCGAAGCAACTGAATCTGAAGTTGCAGAAGATGTGTCGGAAAAAGACGAATGCATGGCTGAGTTGGAAGAACGCTACCTGCGCCTGCAAGCGGACTACAGTAATTTCCGCCGGCGCAGCGGCGAAGAAAAGCAGCAGATGCATCTCTTGGGCATGGAAAAATTGGCCCTGGACATTCTGCCGGTTTTAGACAATTTCGAACGGGCACTGGCCACAGATGATGTGAAAGACGAAAAGTTTTACGAAGGCATGAAAATGATCGCCGAACAGTTCCGAGGGGAGCTGGCGAAAAATGAAATCGTGGAAATCGACGCACTGAACGCGCCCTTCGACCCGAATCTGCATCACGCCGTCATGACTGAAGAAAAAGAAGGCGTCGAAGCCGATGTGGTCATCGACGTTTTGCAAAAAGGCTACAAACTCAAAGACCGCGTCATTCGACCGGCCATGGTTAAGGTCTCAAAATAATATAGATTAAAAAAACGTACACTTAAAAAACACGTACATTCAGGAGGAAATGAATATGGCAAAAATTATTGGTATTGACTTAGGTACAACGAACTCCGCCGTCGCCGTTATGGAAGGCGGACAATCGACAATTATCCCCAACATTGAAGGCAATCGGACCACTCCGTCCATCGTCGCTTTCACAAAAGACGGCGAACGCCTCGTCGGCGAAACGGCAAAGCGTCAAGCCATCACCAACCCGGACAGAACCGTGGCTTCCATCAAACGCCACATGGGTAGCGACTACAAGGTTACCATCGACGGCAAGGATTACTCGCCCCAAGAAATCTCGGCCATGATTTTACAAAAATTAAAATCCGACGCCGAAAGCTATTTAGGCGAAACCATTACCGAAGCCGTCATCACCGTACCGGCTTACTTTACCGACGCCCAACGTCAAGCGACGAAAGACGCCGGACGCATCGCCGGACTCGATGTTAAACGTATCGTCAACGAACCGACGGCAGCCGCCCTCGCTTACGGCGAAGACAAGGACACGGATTCCAGCATGGTTATGATTTACGACTTAGGCGGCGGCACCTTCGACGTCTCCATTTTGGAACTGTCCGACGGCGTCTTCGAAGTACAATCCACGCGGGGCAACAACAAATTAGGCGGCGACGACTTCGACGAAAAGATCATCGACTGGATCGCCGACAGCTTCAAAAAAGAAAACGGCGTCGACTTAAAGGCCGACCGCATGAGCTTGCAACGCTTGAAAGAAGCGGCAGAAAAGGCGAAGAAAGAACTTTCTTCCACCATGAGCACCAACATCAACCTGCCCTTCATTACCGCGACGGCCGAAGGCCCCTTGCACTTGAACATGGACCTGACCCGTGCGAAATTCGATGAATTAACCGCAGACCTCGTCAAGAAGACCGAAGGTCCTGTCATGGAAGCATTGAAAGATGCCAACCTTTCCGCATCGGACGTCGACAAAGTCCTCTTGGTCGGCGGCTCCACCCGTATCCCTGCCGTACAAAACTTGGTTAAAACCTTAATCGGCAAGGATCCCCAAAAAGACATTAACCCCGACGAATGTGTCGCCTTAGGTGCAGCCATTCAAGCCGGCGTATTGAGCGGCGATGTCAAAGACTTGCTCCTCTTAGACGTAACGCCCCTTTCCTTAGGGATCGAAACCATGGGCAGCGTGACCACTCGCTTAATCGAACGGAACACCACCATCCCCACGAAGAAGAGCCAAATCTTTACGACGGCTGCCGACAATCAAACCAGCGTCGACATTCACGTCCTTCAAGGGGAACGCCAAATGGCACAAGACAATGTGACCTTGGGCCGCTTCCAATTAGACGGCATCGCACCGGCACGCCGCGGCGTACCTCAAATCGAAGTTACCTTCGACATCGACGCCAACGGCATCGTCAACGTCAGCGCCAAAGACTTAGGCACCGGCAAAGAACAACACATTACCATTACTTCTTCCTCCAATTTAACGGAAGATGAAATCAAGGATAAAGTTCGCGAAGCCGAAGTCCACGCCGAAGAAGACAAGAAGAAGAAAGAATCCATCGAAATTAAAAACAACGCCGACTCCGTCATCTACGCATCCGAAAGCGCATTGAAAGATGTCGACGGCAAGATTTCCGATGAAGATAAGAAAAAAGTCGAAGATGCCATTGAAGACTTGAAGAGCGTTAAAGATACAGACGACATCGACGTCATCAAGGCCAAGACCGAAGCCCTTCAAACGGCTTTCCAATCGGTATCGGAAGAACTTTATAAACAAGCCCAAGCACAAGCAAACGCACAAGGCGATGAAGCCAAAGCTGACGACGACGTAGTCGATGCAGACTACGAAGTGGTCGATGACGAAGACGATAAGTAATGACTTGGGTAAAAAGGGCACTTCGGTGCTCTTTTTTTGTTTAGAATCTTTTAAAGTCGCGGGAGATAGGATATGATAATACTATTTGAGCGAAGAGAAAGAGATGGTGTCTATGAGAGATTTTTACGAGATATTAGAGATCGAGCGTACCGCCACGTCGGCGGAGATAAAAAAAGCCTATAGAAAAAAAGCGAAGCAGTTCCACCCGGACCTTCATCCGGGAGATGAAGAGGCGGAACATAAATTTAAGGAAGTGAATCTGGCCTACGAGGTGTTAAGCGACGAGAGTAAGCGCCGCACCTACGATGTCTACGGCGAAGAGGGTATTAAAAATGACTTCACCTCCGGCGGCGGTGGCTTCTCCGGCGGTTTCGGCGACATTTTCGGCGATCTGTTCGATATGTTCGGCGGCGGCTTCGGGGCGAATTTTTCCGGCGGCAATCAAGCCAAGGCGCCCAGAGACGGCGCCCACATTCGCTACGACCTGAACTTAACCTTTAAAGAAGCGGTGTTCGGTACGGAAAAGGACATTCAGATTCGCCGCACGGAAAATTGCTCCCACTGCCACGGCACCGGAGCCGAAGACGATACGAAAATTCACACCTGCGAAACCTGCGGCGGCAGCGGCCAGGTGCGCCAGTCCACCGCATCGGCTTTCGGCCGCTTTATGCGGGTGGTGCCCTGTGATACCTGCGGCGGCACGGGCACCGTCATCGAAGCGCCCTGTAAGCACTGCAAGGGCAGCGGCAAAGAGACGGTAAACAGAACCCTTCACCTGCGCATCCCCGCCGGCGTCGACGATCAAAGCGTCATGACCATGGCCGGGGAAGGCCACGCCGGCGACAACGGCGGCCAAGCGGGCACGGTGTATGTGTACCTCCACGTGGAAGAAGACGACATTTTTACGCGAAGAGGCAATAATTTATACGTAGACATTCCCATTCGCTACGAAGATGCCGTCTTAGGCGGCACCATTCAAGTGCCCACTTTAAAAGAAATCATCGACTACGACATTCCCGCCGGCACCCAAAGCGGCAAAGACTTCCGCATTCAAGGCGAAGGCGTGCCCTTCTTGCGCAGAAAAGGCGCCGGGGATTTGATCTTCACGGTAAAAATCCTCGTGCCGACGAAAGTGTCCGATGGCGAGCGAGAGCTCTTGGAGCAATTGCGCAGCGAGGTAGGGAACAAGAAGACCGAACAGGAAAAGGGATTTTTACAAAAACTAAAGGACTTTTTTGAATGACACAGTACCACATGCTGAAACTAAGCGGCGAACGGTCGCAACAAGAAGAAGGGGAGATGCTCCTTCAGTCCATGGGCGTGGACAGCTACGAGGTGATTTCCGCCGACGCCATCGACAATTTAAAGGACGGCGCCTTTATTTGGGACTGCGTCGACGAGGAACTGCTTCAGGCTCCCGCGGACAGCTTCGAACTCAAGGCCTATTTTGAAGTCGGCGAACAATCGGTGATGGATGAAGTCGCATCGGCGGCGAAGGCGAAGGGCTTTACAGTGGAAACAGGAGATGTGGCGGATCAGGACTGGGCCAACGACTGGAAGCGGTATTTTCATCCCATCGCCGTCGACGAGGGCCTTGCCATCGTGCCGAGCTGGGAAGATTACGATGCACGTGACGGCGAAAAAATTCTGTGGCTGGATCCGGGCATGGCCTTCGGCAGCGGCAATCACGCCACCAGCTTTCTCTGTGCCCGCTATTTGAGGCGCTATGTAAAGGACGGGGATTCGGTCATCGACATCGGCTGCGGCAGCGGCATTTTGTCCCTCGTGGCGGCCATTTCCGGTGCAAAGAAGGTCATCGCCGGAGACTTGGATCCCCAGTGCATCGAAGCCACGAAGGAAAACGCGGCGAAAAATCAGCTGGAAGATAAAATCGACGTGCGCTTCGGCGATCTCTTTCAGGTGGTGAATGAAGAGGCGGACGTGGTGGTGAGCAATATTTTCGCCGAGGTTATCATCGGCATGGCGAAGGATGTGTATCACCACGTGAAGCCCGAGGGCATTTACATCGCATCGGGCATATTAAAAGAAAAACTCGAGGATGTGAAAGCGGCTTTGGTGAAAGAAGGCTTTACCATTCTCGAAAGCGAAACCAAGGGCGATTGGTCGGCCCTTGCGGCGAGGCGATAAAATGAGGCATTTCTTTGTAGACGAGCAGCCCGTGGTGGGCGAGCGGGCAATTTTGCGTGAAGAAGACAGGGAGCATCTGCTCCGCGTCCTGCGGGCGAAGGAAGGCGACGCCCTGCAAATCGCATGGAACGAAAGCCTCTTTCGAGGGCGGCTTGAGATCATCGGCGACGAGGCCTTTGTGCTGGTGGAAGAAGCCGTAGAAGAAAAAGATGTGTCTACGCAGCTGATTTTGGCTCAGGGCGTGGGGAAAAATCAAAAGACGGAAACCGTGTTAAAACACGCCACGGAATGCGGCATCGACGGCTTTATTCCCTTGCAAATGGATCGCTCCGTGGCCAATCTCACGAAGAAGTACGACGGGAAAAAGGCCCGCTTCGAAAAAATCGCCGGAGAAGCGGCGAAGCAATCCAATCGGCGGCGCGTGCCCGTTGTCGGCGACTTGCTCACCGTCGACGGGCTAATAAAAACCGCTACGGATCGTGATTTGCTCCTCGTCTGCTACGAAGGCGAGGCGGCGGTGGAAATCGAAGATGCACGTCTCGGCTCGGCGGAGAAAATCTATGTAGTGATCGGGCCGGAAGGGGGCTTTTCTGACAGGGAAGTGGCCCTCTTGCAGGAAGCGAAGGCGCAATTTATTACCATGGGCGAGCGCATCCTGCGCACGGAGACGGCGGGAATCGTGGCATCTTTTGTCATGAAGCGAAAAATAGAAAGGGGGTCTTATGCGGCGATTTAAAACCTATACCTTAGGCTGTAAAGTCAATCAATACGAAACGGAAGCCGTGGAAGAAATGCTCGAAAAGGAGGGCTATGGTCACGACG
The DNA here is from genome assembly GCF_037892835.1 of Peptoniphilus sp. HCN-40583. Taxonomy (NCBI): domain Bacteria; kingdom Bacillati; phylum Bacillota; class Tissierellia; order Tissierellales; family Peptoniphilaceae; genus Peptoniphilus; species Peptoniphilus sp. HCN-40583. The sequence continues at coordinate 33,421 of NZ_JBBKBU010000012.1, read as the reverse complement.
AGTCCATGGATGTGGATCTCGCGATCATTAACACCTGCACGGTGACCAACGAAAGCGACCGAAAGAGCCGCCAGATCATTCGTCGCCACAAGCGGGAAAACCCCCAATGCAAAGTGGTGGTTATCGGCTGCTACGCCCAGGTATCTGCCGAAGAAGTGGCGAAAATCGAGGGCGTGGACTTGGTTTTAGGCACGAAAGATCGCACCGCCCTGCCCGGCTACATCGATGCCCTCTTTCAGGGAACAGAGCAAATCGTTCACGTCAGAGCCCACGAACAGGGCGAGGACTTCGAACATTTAGAGATTAAAGAAATCGAAGATCATACACGGGCCTACATGAAAGTGCAGGACGGCTGCAATCAATACTGCACCTACTGCATTATTCCCTACGCCCGAGGCTTTATTCGCTCCAGGGACATGCGTGATGCCGTAGAGGAGGCGAAGCGTCTCGCCGAAAGCGGTTTTAAAGAAATCGTCTTGACGGGGATTCACGTGGGCAGCTACGGAAAAGATCTTTCCGAAGACGTGGCCCTCGTGGATCTCATTGAGGCCATGGATCAAGTGGCGGGAATCGAGCGCATCCGCCTCTCTTCCATCGAGCCCATGACCGTGACCGACGACTTTTTAAACCGCGTGGCCAAGCTGAAGCATTTTATGCCCCACTTCCACCTGTCTCTGCAAAGCGGCGCTGAAAAAACCCTGCGGGAGATGAATCGCAACTACACCCCCGAGGAATATGGGGACACGGTGGCGCGCATCCTGCACGTCTTCCCCGATGCCGGGCTCACCACCGATGTCATCGTGGGCTTTCCCGGCGAAAGCGAGGAAGATTTTCGTGAGAGTTTGAATTTCGTCGAGGAAATGGGCTTCTCGCGCCTCCACGTCTTTCCCTACAGCATGAGGAAAAACACGCCTGCCGCCCGCAGAAAGGATCAGATTCCGGGGCCTGTGAAAAAAGAGCGGGCCGCCCGCATGATCGCCCTCGGAGATAAACTGGCCGCAGATTTCGTAAAAGAGAGAATCGGCAAAACCTATCCCGTGCTCTTTGAAGAGAAAAAAGACGGAAAAAATTACGGCTACACGCCCAATTATATGTATGTTGCCGTGGAGGGAAAAGAAGATCTGAGAAACACCCTTGAATGTGTTACAATTGAGGGAGAAAAAGGCGGTGAAATCACCGGCCGAATCAGAAAGGAGCAAGCCAATGGATTGTCTGTTCTGTAAGATCATCGAAGGAGAAATTCCTTCCCAATGTTTGTACGAAGACGACAAGGTCTATGTCTTTAAAGACATCGAACCCCAGTCGCCGGTACACTTTTTGGTGATTCCGAAAAAACACATCGATTCCCTCGATGCCATGAGCGATGAAGACAGCGAACTCATCGGATATGTATTCAAAAAAATTCGCGACCTGGCCAAGGAAGAAGGCCTCGAGAGGGGCTACCGCGTCGTACACAATATCGGTGAAGACGGCGGCCAATCGGTAAAACATATGCACTTCCACGTCTTAGGCGGAAGAAGCCTCCAATGGCCACCGGGTTAAATCATTGAAAAACCTTAGGATTTGTTGAATTCCCCTTCCGAAACGTGTATAATAGTTTAGAATTTAGCTGAAAAAGCTATTCACTCTTTTCAAAAAGAGGGGAGGGGAAATCATGTCGGAAATCCGCGTTGGAGAAAACGAGTCTTTAGAATCTGCCTTAAAAAGATTTAAAAGACAATGTGCTTCCAGTGGTGTTTTGAAAGAAGTTCGCAAGCGCGAACACTACGAAAAACCCAGTGTAAAGCGTAAGAAAAAATCTGAGGAAGCACGTAGAAAAAAACGCAAATACTAATTGAGAAGGTGTTAATTTGTCTTTAAAAGAAACCTTAATGCAGGATTTAAAAACTGCGATGAAGACGAAGGATAAGAGAGCGAAAGATACGATCACCATGGTGCGTGCCGCCGTCAAACAAAAAGAAGTTGACGATCGAGTCGAACTGGACGACGATGGCGTACTGAAAGTGCTGGCCAAGGAAATCAAGGAACGCCGGGGAAGCATCGAAGAATTCGAAAAAGCCGGTCGCGACGATTTGGTCGAAGCCACGAAAGCGGAAATCGACGTTCTCATGAAATATATGCCCGAACAATTATCCGAAGAAGAGCTTGAAAAGTTGATTCGCCAAGTGATGGAAGAAAACAACATCACGGAGAAAAAACAAATGGGTCTTCTCATGAAAAACATTATGCCGAAAGTGCAAGGACGCGCCGACGGCAAGGCGGTTAACGCAATCGTCAATCGCATTTTAAAATAAAGTAACCCGGAGAGCTTCTCCGGGTTACTTTCGATTACGCACAATTTCCTCGGGTATAAATAAATGGGGAGGTGTGGGCATGAAACATAGTTTAGCGGTGCTTTTGTCTCTTTTTGCGACTACGCCGGTTTACGCGGCGGGCCCCGGTGCCGACCTTTTGCCCTGGCTCAGGTCGGCCTTGGTTTTGATCGGCTTGGCGAGCTTTACCTACGCCCTTTTTTCCAAGACCTTTTCAAAAAGCTGGATATTCGGGGCGGCTGCCATATTGGTCTTTTTCCTCACAGGCATCTTCGGCGGCTCGGCATCGATTATTACCCTGCTTTTGTTTTTGGCAAGCGGCGTCCTCGTTCTCGTGGAGGCCATTGTGCCGGGCTTCGGCATCGCCGGCATCAGCGGCATCCTTTTATTTTTCACGTCACTCGCCCTGGCCATGGATAACGGCCTGCAGGCCATGCTTACCTTTTTTCTTTCCGCCGTCGTGGTGCTCTTAATGGCCCGCGGGCTATGGGAAAAAGGCGAGAGTTTGCCTATGGTGAAGCGCCTCGTGGGGCAAAACGCGCCTCACAAAGAAAAGCTCATGCCGTGGAAGGTGGGAGACGTGGGCATCTCCGGGACCCAACTTCGCCCGGAAGGGATCGGTGTGTTTAACGGCGAGAAAGTCACCGTGCGCTCCACCGGTCCTTTAATCGAAGGCCACCGAAAAATCGAGATCGTCTCCGTTCGCGGACGCAGTATTTCCGTGAAAGAGGTGGAATGATTTCGCCCTTCGATAAACAGAAAGTACTTATTTTAAATTGAAATGAACGAATGAATTTATAACAGGAGGATTTTATGGGAATCGGCATTATTTTCGGTGGCATCGTCGCCTTTGTCATTATCGTCTTTTTATTTGTCGTACTCACCATGGTGCCCATCGGCCTGTGGGTGACGGCCTTTTTCTCCGGCGTGAAAGTGCGGATGAGCGATCTCATCGGCATGCGTCTGCGCCGCGTAAAGCCCCGTCGAATCGTCAACCCCATGATTAAGGCCACAAAGGCAGGCATGGGCTTAAATATTTCATCCGTAGAAGGCCATTACCTGGCGGGAGGCAATGTGGACGCCGTGGTCGACGCCCTCATCGCCGCCCAACGAGCAGACATTCAATTGAATTTTGAAGAAGCCGCAGCCATCGACTTGGCGGGCAGAGATGTTTTGGAAGCGGTGCAAGTGAGCGTCAATCCGAAAGTCATCGAGACGCCGAAGATCTCCGCCGTGGCCCAGGACGGCATCGAAGTTTTGGTCATCGCCAAGGTTACTGTCAGGGCCAATATCGATCGCCTCGTCGGCGGGGCCGGTGAAGAAACCATTATCGCCCGTGTCGGCGAAGGCATCGTCACCACCGTGGGCTCGTCGAGAACCTACAAAGAAGTGTTGGAAAACCCCGACAATATTTCCCGCGTCGTTCTTGAAAAGGGATTGGATTCGGGCACGGCCTACGAAATTTTATCCATCGACATCGCCGATGTGGACGTGGCGCGAAACATCGGCGCCCGTCTGCAAACGGACCAAGCGGAAGCGGACAAGCGCATCGCCGAGGCGAAGGCGTCGGAACGCCGCTCCATGGCCATTGCCAGGGAACAGGAAATGCGTGCGGAAGTGGAAGCCATGCGCGCCCGCGTCGTCGAAGCCCAATCGGAAGTGCCCAAGGCATTGGCGGAAGCATTAAAATCCGGCAATCTTTCCGTCGGCGGCTACTACGAGCTTGAAAACTTAAAGAGCGACACGGCCATGCGGGAAGCCATCGCCGGCGGTGATCAAAAACAATCCGCCGAGGCCCGTGAATGAGCAGCTTCCTTCCCCTTATCCTCATCGCCCTCTTCGGTCTGATTAAGACCTATGTGGAAGAAAGCCGCAAATCCGAGTCGAAAACGAAGGGGAAAACCAAAGACAAGGGGCTTTCTACGGAGATGAAGCAAGCCATAAATGAGTTTCAGGGACGCAAGGAAAAAACGAAAAGAGGCCGTCATCGAGAGGCGGATTATAAGGATCTGCCCATCGAGGTGCAGCGGGCCATAAAAAGTTTTCAACAACCGGAGGCAAAGCCGGCGAAAGAAGAAACCCGCGCTCGGGAAAAAGAACGGCTGAAAAAGAAGCGGCAGATGAAGGACGCGACATTAACACAATGTGCGGAAGCGGCCCTCGCATCCGAAGTGGCAAAAGATGATGCGCCTATCGCTCCGGCACCTGCGGAGTCGGAGGCCGAAAAGCCCTCGCCCTTTGGTGCCATCGAAAAATTCGACGAGGCCTACCGCCCGTTTATCTACAGCGAAGTATTTAACAAACCAAAGTGTAAGCGTAAGTAAAGGAGACGTTTTTGCAAGATCAATTAGCTATCGGCATCAGTGAACCCAAGGTATTAAAGGAATTATTCGGTCATTTAGACGAACACGCGAAAATGATCGAAGAGGCATTTTCCGTGACCATTCGCCAGGAAGACGACGGCCTCACGGTTAAAGGGGAAGAAGGCCCGGTGAAACAGGCGGGCATCGTCCTTGAAAATTTAATCGAAGCCATTCACAAGCAAAAGCGGGTGGACAAAAAAGATGTGGCATACAGCATCGATTTGGTACAGGCGGGCATTGAAGACAGCTTTATCTCCCTCTTAGACGATGTCATCGTCTACACGGAAATGGGGCGGCCCATTCGCCCGAAAACCTTGGGGCAGAAGCGCTACTTAGATGCCATCAGAAGCCACGACGTGGTCTTCGGCATCGGCCCCGCCGGCACGGGAAAGACCTACATCGCCATGGCCAATGCGGTGAAGGCCTTTAAGGAAAAAGAAGTGAACCGCATCATCCTCACACGCCCCGCCGTGGAAGCTGGGGAAAGCTTGGGCTTTTTGCCCGGGGATTTGCAAATGAAGGTAGATCCCTACCTTCGCCCTCTCTACGACGCCCTTTTCGAAATCCTGGGTCAAGACGCTTTTCAAAAGTACCTTGAAAAAGGCCTTATCGAAGTGGCGCCCTTGGCCTATATGCGCGGTCGCACCTTGGACAATGCCTACGTGATTTTAGACGAGGCGCAAAACTCCACCAACGAACAGATGAAAATGTTCCTGACCCGATTGGGCTACGGCTCCAAGGCCATTATTACCGGGGACGTGACCCAAATCGACTTGCCCCGAGGCAAGCAATCGGGGCTGAAGACCGTGCTGAAAATTTTGGACGGCGTCAAGGGCATCGACATCATTCGCCTGGGTCGAAACGACATCGTGCGCCATCCCTTGGTGCAACGGATCATCGACGCCTACGATCGCTTCGATCGGGAGAAGGAAAAGAAGGCCGAGGAATCGGAAAGCAAAGACAGCAATAAGAACGAGGAGAAAAAGGGGTAGAGCCATGACCGAACTTAGCCTCTACATGGACGATCGGCAAGAGACCATCGCCTTATCGGAGGAAGACAGGAATTTAATTGAGTCCCTTATTTCATTCGTCGTTCCGAGAATCACCGAGGAGGCTCAGGTGGAAGTCTCCGTGAGCTTTGTGGAAGACGAGGAGATCCGCATCTTGAACCGTGATTTTCGCGGCGTGGACAAAGTGACGGATGTGTTGAGTTTTCCCATGGACGAGGTCTACGGCGACTACAGAAACCTGGGCGATGTCATCATCAACACCTCCAAGGTGAAGGAACAGGCCGAGGAATTCGGCCACAGCTACCGCCGGGAGCTCACCTACCTTACGGTGCACAGTTTGCTCCACTTAGTTGGCTACGATCACGAGGAAGCCGGGGAAAAGGCGGCCATGCGCGCCAAGGAAGAGGCGCTCCTCGCGGCATTTGAAGGGGAAGAAAATGAAGCGCGGTAATTTTATTAAATCATTTAATTTTGCCGTACAGGGCATTATCAGCTCCATCCATTCGGAGCGAAACATGAAATTTCACTACGCGGCGGCGCTGGGGGTTATCGCCTTCAGCCTGTTGTTTAATCTTTCCCGCATCGAATTTATCGCCCTGCTCTTTGCCGTTACCTTCGTTATCGTCTCGGAGCTTTTTAACACGGCCATCGAGCGCACCGTGGACATGGTGACCCAGGAATACCACCCCATGGCGAAGCTGGTTAAAGACATTAGCGCCGGCGCCGTGTTGCTCGCGGGAATCAATGCGGCGGTGACAGGCTATCTGCTCTTTTTCGACCGGATTATTTCCTTTACCGATGTGGTTTTGGTGCGGATTAAAAACTCCGGCCCCCACCTGACCTTCGTGGCCATGATTATCGTCTTGATTTTGACCGTGGGCGCGAAGCTTTACAAGCGGGAGAACGGAGGCAGCTATTTTCAAGGCGGCGCCGTCAGCGGCCACTCCGCATTGGCCTTTTGCATGGCGGCATCCATTACCTTTATTTCCATGAACGGATTTATCGCGGCTCTGGCTTTCGGCCTGGCCTTTCTCGTGGCGGAAAGCCGCATCGAAGGGGAGATACATAAGCCCATGGAAACCGTGGCAGGCGCCGTTTTAGGCACGGCCATCGCCGTCATTATTTTTGTTTGGATGGGATAAAATGAACCGAAAAGACATGATTCAACAATTAATCGCCGCGGCAAAGGCGGCACAACAATCCGCCTATGTGCCCTACTCGAATTACGCCGTGGGCGCGGCCCTGCTCGCCGACGACGGAAAGATCTACACCGGCTGCAATATCGAAAACGCATCCTTTACCCCCACGGTCTGCGCCGAGCGGGTGGCCGTCTTTAAAGCTATTAGCGAAGGGGCGAAGACGGTGGAAATCATCGCCGTGGTGGCAGGGGAGGACATGGGCTATCCCTGCGGCGTGTGTCGCCAGGTGCTCCGTGAATTCGGAAAGAATGCCACCGTCGTCGTGGCGAAAGACGAAGAAAACTACCACGTCCACACACTGGACGAACTCCTGCCCCACAGCTTCGGGCCGGAAAATGTCAAAGGAGATGTCCATGCATAAATCAGGATTTGTCAGCGTCGTGGGACGCCCCAATGTGGGAAAAAGTACGCTTTTAAACAGAATACTCAAGGAAAAACTGTCCATCACCTCAAACAAGGCCCAAACCACGAGAAATAAAATCACCTTGATCCACACCGACGATCGGGGACAAATTATTTTTCTCGACACGCCGGGGATTCAGTCGCCGAAAAACAAATTAGGCGATTATATGCTAAAGACCAGCGTCTCCTCCATGGAAGGGGTGGACGTGATCCTTATGGTGGTGGATATGAGCGATTACCTTGGCCCGAAAGATCAGATGATTCTCGATGCTATGGAAAAAGAAGGGCGAAACATTCCGGCGATCTTAGTCATTAACAAAGTGGATATGGCGCCGAGAGATGAGGTGCTGCCCATTATCGCGAAATTTGCCGCCATGAATCGCTTCGACGACATCGTCCCCGTCTCCGCCTTAAACGACGAAAATGTGGACCACCTGGTGGACGTGATCTTCGATCATCTGCCGGAAGGCCCCCAATACTTCCCCGAAGACATGATTACCGATCAGCCGGAGAAATTTATCGTCGCCGAGTTGATTCGGGAAAAAGGCCTCTTTTATTTAAGAGACGAAGTGCCCCACGGCCTGGCCGTGTCCGTGGATGCCATGAAGGAAGTGGAAGGGAAGGACCACATGGACATTCAGGCCACCATTTACGTGGAGCGGGATTCCCACAAAGGCATTATTATCGGCAAAAACGGTCAGATGCTGAAGCGCATCGGCATGGAGGCGCGCAAAGAAATCGAAGCCTTCCTAGGCGAACACGTAAACCTGCGCCTTTGGGTCAAGGTAAGCAAAAACTGGCGGGAAAAAGACGAGAAAGTCAAGGCCTTTGGCTACAAAGCGGATTGAGTGCCAAGGCGTGGTCCTTGCCGCCACGGCCTACGGCGAAAGCGACAAGATCATTCGCCTTTACACGGAGCAGGCGGGGAAGCTTTCCGTCTTGGTGAAGGGTGCCAAGTCCCGTCGCTCCGCCACCGTGGCATTAAGCGAGCCCTTCACCTTCGGCCGCTATCGCCTGAGTCTCGGCAAGAGCTTCTACTACTTAAACAGCGGAAAAATCCTCCAGGCAAATATGGGCTTAAGGAACAATTACGACAACATGGTCTATGCCTCCGCCCTGGTGGAAATCGTGGACAAGAGCAGCATGGAAGGCCAGGGAACGGCGCGGATCTTTTCCTTGGTGCGAAAAGCCCTTCACGAACTCGCCTTAAGTGACGCGCCTCTTCCGGTGTTTCTCGGTTTTTTAATTAAGTATTTAAGCTTTATGGGCTACAGGCCCATGCTGCCCGAATCCGGCGAAGGCCACTACGTTTTTCTCGCCGACAGCGGCGTCGTCGAAGCCGAAGATTCCGCCGGGGGAGAGGTTCTGGACGGGCGGGATATTTACACTTTGCGCCATTTGCTATATACTTCTTTAGATAAGATAAATTTGGAAAATGTGGATCCCAACACCTTGGAAAAAATTTATCGTTTGCTGAAAGTCTACACCGTGGTCAATTTACAAATGGACAACATACAATCTCTACAGTTGAGGATGTAGAGGGGAGGAAGAAATGCATTTTCAAGGAATGATACAGAAACTACAAGAGTACTGGAACGATCAAGGCTGCACGGTACTGGAAGCCTACGACACGGAAAAAGGGGCCGGCACCATGAGCCCCCATACCTTTATGCGCACCTTGGGGCCCGAGCCCTGGCGCACGGTATACGTTGAGCCCTCCAGACGGCCGGCCGACGGCCGCTACGGCGACAACCCGAACCGCCTCTACCAACACCATCAACTGCAGGTCATTTTAAAACCCTCGCCGGAAGATGTGCAGGAACTTTACTTAAAGAGCCTGGAAGTTTTGGGCATCGATCCCTTAAAACACGACATCCGCTTCGTGGAAGACAACTGGGAATCCCCCACACTGGGCGCCTGGGGCTTGGGCTGGGAAGTCTGGCTCGACGGCATGGAAATCACGCAATTTACTTACTTCCAACAAGTGGGCGGCATTAACTGCGATTTGGAAAGTGCGGAGCTGACCTACGGGTTGGAGAGGATCGCCATGTACCTGCAAGATGTGGACACGGTCTATGACATCGACTGGAACGGCCACATTAAATACGGCGATATCTTCAAAAAAGCCGAGTACGAACACTCCAAATACAGCTTCGAAGTTGCCGACATTGACTTGCTCAAGCAATTATTCGATATGTACGAAAAAGAGGCGAGCCGCGTCTTGGATTTAGATCTGGTTTTGCCGGGCTACGACTTCGTATTGAAGTGCTCGCACACATTTAATCTTCTGGACGCTCGAGGCGCCATTTCCGTTTCCCAACGGGCATCGTACATTTCCAGGGTACGGAACTTGGCCCGCTTGACGGCACAAAAATATATACAACAACGAGAAGCCATGGGCTACCCACTTATTAAAAACGGGGAGGACGATCATGAGTAATCAAGAGAATATCTATTTAATCGAAGTGGGCGTGGAGGAGTTGCCCTCTTCCTACATTCGCAATGCCTTAAACGCATTTAAAGATTTAGTAGAAAAGGCGCTGAATGAAGCGAACTTAGGCTACGATCACATCGCCGCCTACGCGACGCCCCGCCGCTTGAGCCTCATGATTCACGGCATCGATGATGCCCAAGGCGACATCGAAGACTGGGTCAAGGGCCCGGCGAAGAAAATTGCCTACAAAGAAGACGGCACCGTGAACAAGCCTTTGGAAGGCTTTATGCGCAGCCAAAATGTAACGGAAGCGGACTTGGAAGTTCGCGAGCTGAAGGGCAACGAATACATTTACGCCCACATCCACAAAGCCGGCGAGGCGGCGGAGGTAATTCTCGCGGAAATCATCCCCGATGCTATTCGCCACATTCCCTTCCCGAAAAACATGCGCTGGGGCGGAAAGAATTTGCGTTTCGCACGGCCCATTCGCTGGATTCTCTCCATGTTAAACGACCGTGTCGTGGATTTTGATTTAGAAGGCATCGCCCTGTCCAACGTGACCCGCGGCCACCGCTTCTTAGGTAGCAGCCACATCGAAATCAACGACGTGCGCGACTACGAAGAGGCCCTGGAGAAAAATTTCGTTATTCTGAATCAAGACAAGCGAAAAGAATCCATTCTCTATCAAATCAATCACATGGCCAAATCCAACGGCGGCGAAATTCGTAAAGACGACGATCTTTTAGAAGAGCTCACCTTTATCGTGGAATACCCCACGGCGGTGTTAGGCAATGTTCAGGAAAAATTCCTCTCCCTTCCCGATGTGGTCATCACCACGCCGATGCGCGAGCACCTGCGCTACACGCCGGTATACAGCCCGGAAGGGGATTTGCTTCCCTACTTCATCACCATTCGTAACGGCAACGAAGACTACGCCGATGTCGTGGCCGAAGGCAACGAAAAGGTATTGGAAGCCCGCCTGGAAGATGCCCGCTTCTTCTTCGACAACGACAGAGAAAAGCCCTTGGAAGATTACGTGGACCAATTAGGCGGCATCGTCTTCCAAGAAAAACTGGGCACCATGGCGGACAAGACGGCGCGTATTTCCGACCTCGTGGGCCGCATCGGTGAAATTTTAGGCGTCGGCGAAAAAACCGTGGAATCGGCCAAACGTGCCTGCCACCTTTCCAAGGCCGACCTCATGACCAATATGGTTCAGGAATTTACGGAGCTTGAAGGCATTATCGGCAGCATTTACGCCGAGCTCGACGGCGAAGAATCCGTGGTATCCAACGCCATTCGCGAACAATACATGCCCGTCGCAAGCGGTGCGGCTCTGCCTGAATCCACCACCGGGACCATTGTGTCCTTGGCGGATAAATTCGACACCATCTGCGGCCTCTTTGCCATCGGCGAAGTGCCCACCGGCAGCCAAGACCCCTTTGCCCTTCGCAGAAAGGCCATCGGTATCTTGCGCATGATTAACGAAAAGCACTGGGAATTAAGCTTAAGCGAGTGCATCGACGCCTCCCTGTTCTCCTTTGTGGACTCCATGGGCCTGGTCTTCGACAAGGAAGAAGTGCGCAAACAAATTTTGAAATTCTTCCGCGGTCGCATCGACACCATGTTAGACGGTGACGGCATTCGCTACGACATTATTCAAGCATTAAACGACATCGACGGCGAAGACAGCCTGCGCGTCTTTGAAAAGGCACAGGCCATGCAAAACTTCTTCGTCGACGGAGATCGGAAATCCTTCCTCGAAGCCGTCACCCGCGTGGAAAACATCGCTTCGAAAAACGAATCGAAAGACGGCAAAATCGACGAAGCCATTTTGACGGAAGAAGAACGGACCCTTTACGACAAGGTCCTGGCAGTGGAACCCGAACTTGAAGAAGCCTACAGCAAACGGGATGATGCCCGTTATCTGGAACTGTTGGATTCTTTAACCGATGCCATTCACCTGTACTTCGACCGCGTCATGATTATGGCGGAAGACGAAAGTCTGAGAAACAATCGCCTGGCCACGATTCAACGAATCGATGCCTTGGTACAACGGGAGTTTAACGGAAACCAAATCGTCGAAGGGTAGGTGCCCGGTGAAACTGAGTAAACGGCAAGAGCAAATCATTCAAATCGTTCGAAAGGAAGGGCCCATTACCGGCGACGACATTGCCGGCATCCTGGCGGTAGCCAGAGGCACCATTCGCAACGATTTAAGCGTGCTCACCATGCTCGGCTATCTGGACGCCAGGCCCAAGGTGGGCTACTACTACAAGGGCGATCCCGCCCATATGAAGGTCAGGGAAATCTTCGACACCATTCACGTGGAAGAGATCATGAGCGTGCCTGTGGTCCTCGACGAAAAAGCCAGCGTTTACGACGGCATCTGCGCCGTCTTTCTCGAAAACATCGGCACCATTTTCATCACTCGGGACGGCTTTCTCGTTGGCTGTGTGTCGCGAAAAGACCTGCTTCGCTCGGCCATCGGCCAGGTGGATCCGGAGAAGACGCCTCTTTCCATGATTATGACCCGTATGCCCAATATTATTTCCATCGGCCCGAAAGATTCCATTTACAAAGCCGCTCAAGCCATCGATCAATGGGAGATCGACGCCCTGCCCGTAGTGGTCGGCGATGAGCAGCTGAAAGTGGTGGGCCGCCTGACGAAAACAAATATTAACCGCTTAGTTGTAGATTTAGGGGGAGACGATGAATCTTGATTCCGTACGCGACGACTCAAAACTGATGGTCTATGTCATTAGTGACAGCATCGGTGAAACCGGGGAATTAATTGCCAAAGCATCGGTGAAACAATTTGACACGAAGGACTTCGCCATTAAGCGCTACCCCTACACCAACAGCGTGGATCAGGTCAAGCCACTCCTTGAAGAAGCGGCGGCACAAAAGCGGGCCTTGGTCATCTATACGAATGTGGACACGGACACCCGCGCCTACATGAAGCGAAAAGAAGCGGAATTAAACCTGCCCATGGTGGATGTTATGGGGCCGCCTATGGACAAGCTGGAAACCATCTTAGGCTATGAGCCCATGCGTCAGCCCGGTTTAATCCGCCGCCTGGACGAAAACTACTTTAAAAAAGTAGAGGCCATTGAATTTGCCGTTCAATACGACGACGGCAAGGATCCCCGCGGCGTCATGAAAGCGGACATCGTCCTCGTCGGCGTCAGCCGTACGTCGAAGACGCCGCTGTCCATGTATTTGGCCAACAAGCTTTACAAAGTGGCCAATGTGCCCTTGGTACCGGAAGTGCCCGTGCCTAAGGAAGTCTACGAAAAGGATAAGCGCCGCCTCTTCGGCCTCATCGCTAATTCACAAAAGCTCTATACCATTCGGGAAGAGCGTCTCCGTGCATTGGGGCTAAACTCTTCGGCGAAGTACGCCAATGTAGACCGCATCAAAGAAGAAGTGGACTACTCCGTGCAGATCATGAAAGACATCGGCTGCACCATTATCGACGTGTCCAACAAAGCCATTGAAGAGACGGCGGAAATCATTAACGACTACATGATTAGCCGGTTTTAGGAGGGTCTATGCTTCAGCGAGAACGATGGGAGAAAGTTGAAGCGGCGATTTTAGACGAAAGAGCCGCACACGCCGCCCGTTCAAAGGGCCGCAGAATGACGGAGCCTGATTGTGATATGCGCACCTGTTTCCAACGGGACAGGGACAGAATCATTCACTCCAAGGCCTTTCGCCGCCTAAAGCATAAAACCCACGTCTTTATAGCGCCGGAGGGGGATCATTACCGCACCCGCCTCACCCACACCTTGGAAGTGGCGCAGATCGCCCGCACCATGGCCCGCGGCCTTCGACTCAACGAAGATTTGGTGGAAGCCATCGCCTTGGGCCACGACTTGGGCCACACGCCCTTCGGCCATTCCGGAGAAGCGGTGCTGGATCAATTGCACCCAAATGGCTTCGATCACGCCGCCCACAGCTTGCGGGTGGTGGATCTTCTGGAATCCAAAGGCGATCGGCCGGGCTTGAACCTTACCTGGGAAGTGCGAGACGGCATCTTGCACCACTCCAAAGAGCAGGCCGTCAATCCCGCCCACACCTTGGAAGGGCAGATCATTAAATTTGCCGACCGCATCGCCTATTTAAATCACGACATCGACGATTCCATTCGCGCCGGCGTCCTTTCCATGGACGACATTCCCAAAGACATTGTGGACACCTTGGGCGCGAGCCATTCCGAGCGCATTACCTGTTTGGTAAAAAGCGTGATCTCAGCCAGCGAATCCTCGGATGAAATTACCATGGATCCCGCCATTTACGCCGCCATGTTGGATCTCAGGGCCTATATGTTTGAGAAGGTCTACTTTAATCCCACGGTGAAAAGCGAAGACGGGAAGGTGGAGCGGCTCATAAAAGATCTTTACAGCTATTTCACGGCGCAGGTCGAGGCGATTCCTCCGGCCCACGTGGCGTTTTCCAAAGCCCACGACATGTCGGTGGAAGATATGGTCACCGACTACATCGCCGGCATGACCGATCGCTTCGCCATTAATGTGTGGAAGGAACTTTACGTGCCAAAGGATTGGCACAGATTGTAGAAAGCAGGTGACAATATGGCTTTAATCATCGACGACGAAATCATTCGCCGGGTAAAAGAAGAGAGCGATATTGTCGAGTGGATCGGTCGATACACCAAGCTTGAGAAAAAAGGAAGAAATTACATGGGTCTTTGTCCTTTTCATACGGAAAAGACCCCTTCTTTTTCTGTGCAACCGGATAAGGGCTACTACCACTGTTTCGGCTGCGGCGCCGGCGGCGACGTGATTAAATTCCTCATGGAAAAAGAGGGATTAGGCTTTATCGAAGCCGTGGAGAAATTAGCGGAAGACCTTCACATCGACTTAAAGCCCTCTTTCAGAGACACGGAAGGGGAAAAAAAGCGCAACCGCATGGTGGCCATGAATCGGGAAGCGGCCCTTTACTATATGGAAATCCTGAGCCGCAATCCCCACTGTCTGAACTATTTAAAAAATCGCAACATCGCAAGAGACATGATTCTGGCTTTCGGCTTGGGCTTTGCCCCCGCCGGCGGCGATCAATTGCTGGGCCACATGAAGAAAAAGGGCTACGACGAAAAGGAGCTTTTCGAAGCGAACCTCGTCTCCTTTAACGAGGAGCGAAACCACTACTACGACCGCTTCAGAAATCGCCTGATCTTTCCCATTATCGACAGAAAATCCCGCGTGGTGGGCTTCGGCGGCCGGGTTCTCGACGACAGTTTGCCGAAATACCTAAATTCATCGGACACCCTGCTCTACAAAAAGAGCCGAGAGCTCTACGGATTAAATCGCGTCATGAAAGTATCCGACCGCGCCAGGATTCTATTGGTGGAAGGCTACATGGACGTCATCTCCCTTCACGCGGCGGGAATCGGCTATGCCGTGGCGAGCCTCGGCACCTCACTGACCCGTGAGCAGGCACGGGTAATTAAGCGCTACGGCAAACAGGTCTTTATCTGCTACGACGGCGACAATGCCGGGATAAAGGCCACGAACCGAGCCATCGACATTTTGGCTGCGGAGGACATTCGCCCGCGAATCGTCGTGCTGGAAGGGGGAAGAGACCCCGATGAATACATTCGCGATTACGGAAAAATCGCCTTTGAAGGCAAGTTGAACCGGGGCCTTTCCTCCATCGAATTCCAGGTGCAAAACTTGGAAAAAGACTATCACCTGGAGGATACGGCTTCCCTCTCGGAATTTTTACAAGGCGTCACCGCCATATTATCCAAGGTAAAAAGCCCGGTGGAGCGGGATGTCTTCGCAAAAAAATTCGCCGAAACCTACGGCGTACGCCCCGAGTCCTTCGAAGGAGAAATGCGTCGGGGCAATTTGAATCGCCCGCAGAAGGCGGCGAAGACCTCTGCGGCGGATCCCATGGAAAGTTTGTGGATCAGCCTCTTGCAGTACGGCTTGGAAGACAAAGATTTTTTCGCCATCATTGAGGGGAAGGATCAGTGGAAATACGTGGCCGGAGAAACGTGGGGCCCCCTGTTTACCACCGTATCGGATCTTTACAAGGAAGACCTTCCTCAGAAGGAACGCAAGGGCCAATTTTTTGATCACTATCCGGAGATGAAAGACCGTTTCTATCGCCTCACAAAGGGTATGGATCTAATACATGGAGAAGCCATTGTCGGTGAGCTCATCGACCGCATTTACGCCGAAGGGCTCAGGCTTCGCAGTCAGAAATTGCTCCACGATATAGAACATATGGAACAATCGCCTCAGGCAGGGGATGAGAATCAAAACTTGTCTGAAAAATTATATGAACTCGATGAAATTAACAGGCGCTTACAGGAAGTAGAAAAGGGGACGAATCATAGATGACGAACAACTTGGATCACAAGGATCAACTCCGCCAATTGGATGAACATATTTTGGAAAAAGATCCGGCCATTGAAAAGTTATTTAAAAAAGGCGTCAAGCACGGCAGTTTAACGGCGAAGGAAGTCGTCGATGCCCTGGATGACGTGGATTTATCCAGCGACGAAATGGATGACATCTATGCGGAGTTTGAAGACCTGGATGTAGAAATCTTAAGAGAAGACGAAGAAAAAAAGCAAAAAGTAACGGCGAAAAAGAAAAAAGAACCCACGGAAATGAAGGGCGGCAGCGTCGACGATCCCGTGCGCATGTATTTAAAAGAGATCGGGAAGATTCCGCTCTTGGAGCCCGATGAAGAAGTGGCCATTGCCAAGCGCATGGAAGAAGGCGACGAGTTGGCCAAGCGGGAATTGGCCGAGGCGAATCTGCGTCTCGTCGTCAGCATCGCCAAGCGCTATGTGGGCCGTGGCATGAGCTTTTTGGATTTAATTCAAGAGGGCAATTTGGGCCTGATGAAAGCCGTCGATAAATTCGATTACAAAAAAGGCTTCAAATTCTCCACCTACGCCACCTGGTGGATTCGCCAGGCCATTACCCGGGCCATTGCCGATCAGGCGCGGACCATTCGCATTCCCGTGCACATGGTGGAAACCATTAATAAATTGGTGCGGGTCCAACGGCAATTGGTACAGGATTTAGGGCGGGATCCCCAACCGGAAGAAATCGCCGAGGAAATGGGCATTACCGTAGACAAAGTGCGTGAAATTCAAAAGATCGCCCAAGAGCCCGTGAGCTTGGAAACGCCCATCGGCGAGGAAGAAGATTCCCATTTAGGCGACTTTATTCCCGACGACGACATCCTCTCGCCTCAAGAGGCGGCCACCTTTATTCTCTTAAAGGAACAATTAGGCGACGTGCTTACCACCTTGACGGAAAGAGAAAAGCAAGTGCTCACCCTGCGCTTCGGCTTGGAAGACGGCCGCGCCCGCACGTTGGAAGAAGTGGGCAAGGAGTTTGACGTGACCCGTGAGCGGATTCGTCAAATCGAAGCCAAGGCATTGAGAAAGCTGCGCCATCCGAGCCGCAGCAAGAAGCTGAAGGACTTTTTGGAATGATTGAATCGCCGAAGCGGCTTAAGGCCGTCTTTCATATGACCCCGGCGGTTCACTGTGTGGGAGATATAGGCTGCGATCACGGCTATATCTCCCATGCCCTTTTAGAGGCAAATAGAGCCGAGAAAGTCATCGCCACGGATATTTCCGCCCCGAGCTTAAACAAAGCGGCTACGCTTCTTTCAGGGGCCTTTCACGGCTGTTTTGAGACCCGCTTAGGCGACGGCTTCGCCCCCATGGTCCCCGGCGAAATTCAAGGCGCCATTGTTATGGGCATGGGGGGCCAATTGATCGCCGATATACTGTCTCGCGGAAAAGACGTGGTGGATGCCTTGGATTGGTGCATCGTTCAGCCCATGCAGGGGGCGGAAGATCTTTTCGATTTTCTCACCGCCCGGGGCTTTCGCCTCATGGAGGCGGAGCTCGTGGAAGAGCGGGGCAAATTTTATCCTCTGATGAAAATCGCAACCGGCGGTAAGGATGCTTTTTCCTGGAAAAATTTTCTTCACTGCGGCGATTTTCTCGCCATGGCGGAAAAAGAAAAGGCCCGCCTCGAAGGCGTGGTGCGGGCTGTGGAAGTGAGCGGCAAAAAGGATTTAATCGACAAGGCAAATAGGGATGTAAAAAAGTGGGAGGCGTACATTGAACAGTGTAGAGATCATCAATAAATTGCGCGCTTGGGCGCCGGAAGAATTGCAAGAGCCTTGGGACAAAACGGGCTGGCAATTGCGTCTCGGCGAGCGGGAAGTGAAGAATGTCGTCGTGGCCATGGATGTGACCTGCGATGTGGTGGATCTGGCCCTTGAAACGGGGGCGGAGCTCATCCTAACCCATCATCCCTTTATTTTTTCGCCCCTTGAGATGGTGGAGGATTCGACGCTCAGAGGAAAAATGGTCTGCGATCTCATTCGCCATAACATTTCCGTCTATTCCTCTCACACGTCCATGGACAAGGCCAAAGGCGGCGTCAACGATCAGTGGATCGACAAGCTGAGCCTTAAAGACGTAACCGTACTGAGCGATGACGAAGAACTGGGCATTCTCGGCACGTCGTCTTTAAGCTTAAGGGATCTAAAGGAAATTTTCGAACGGGAATCCATTACCGGCATACGCTGCTACGGGCAGAAAAAAGAGCGGGTGAATAGGATCGCCTTTGTCGGTGGAAGCGGCGCCGATTTTATCGATGAAGCGGCATTTAAAGGTGCCGATGTGCTTATCACCGGGGATGTGAAGCATCACGACGGCCAGCGTGCCTACGAAATCGGCCTCATGGTTTTGGACATCGGACACTTCCATAGCGAAAAGGCCATTTTAATGGCCATGGCGGAGTGGGTGGAAGAAATCTCCGATGCCCGTGCCCATGTGGTGATGAATTCGCCCTTCGTCTTTGAAATCGATGACTGAATATGGTAGAATAATTCGTCGAGTACGTCAGTTAACTGCGCGTAGCGAGGAAAGTCCGTGCTCCACAGAGCGAGAATGCCGGATAACGTCCGGTGGGGGCGACCCCAAGGCTAGTGCAACAGAGAGATACCGCCTGCAAAGGTAAGGGTGGAAAGGCGAGGTAAGAGCTCACCAGCGCACAGGCGACTGTGCGGCTATGTAAACCCCATTCGGAGCAAGACCAAAGAGGGAAAAAGACGGCTGCTCGTCGTCTCCGGTAGGTAGGTCGCTAGAGCTTTCCGGCGACGGAAAGACCAGACAGATAGTTAACCGATACAAAACACGGCTTATAGACGTAGTCGACGAAAGCGGGGGAGACCCCGCTTTTTTAGTGCAAAAAATAGGAAAAGACTGATACAATAAATACGTTAATGAATGAACAGAAGAAAAGGAATGATGATGAAAAGATATCGACTTATTCTGCTGGCGCTCCTTTTCACTTTAACGGGTTGCGTGGCCCCTGAGGTGAAGCCGCAGGAAAAAAAGATCCCGCCGACGGAAGTAAGCCTTATCGCGTTCGGCGACTACATGGTGCACCGGCCTCAGATCAACGCGGCGCGGCGGGGTGAGGGCTTTGATTTTACCGAAGATTTTTGCTACGTGAAGCCCTTTATCGACGATGCCGACGTGGCCGTAATTAATCTTGAGACCACCTTAACCGACGGGAAGAAGGGCTACACCACCTTTCCCATGTTTGCATCGCCTATAGAAATTGCCAGGGATTTAAAAAACGTGGGCTTCGATGTGATCGCCACAGCCAACAATCACGCCTACGACACCTTTGCACCCGGCGTGGAGACCACTTACCGCGCCCTTACCGAGGCGGGTATGGATGTGGTGGGCACCGGCGAAGTGGAAGCGAAGCCCCTCATAAAAACGGTAAACAACATTAAAATCGGCTTTCTCGCCTACACCTACGGCCTCAACGGCAACGACGGTGCCCTGCAAAACAGCGACAGGCCCAATGCCGTGGCCATTTATTCCGAAGCGAAAGTGGATGAAGACATGGCCGCGTTAAAGGCGGCGGGCGTCGATGCCGTGGTCTGCTTTATGCACTGGGGCGAAGAGTACATTAAAGAACCCACGGCGACGCAGAAAAAGCAGGTCGCCTATTTGGCGGAAAAAGGCGTGGACATTATTTTCGGAAGCCATCCCCACGTGCCCCTCGGCGTCGACAACATCGCCACGAAGGATGGCGCCTGTTTCGTGGCCTACTCCATGGGGAACTTCGTCTCCAATCAGCGGCGCGAGTACATGAACACGAGCCGGGTAGAGACGGGGCAAATGGTGCGGGCGCGCCTGAGAAAAGACGAGAGGGGCACGCACGTGGTGGCTTTTCAGCCCGACGCCCTTTACGTGGACAAACACTGGGGCGATGGGCTCCATTTCGACGTCTTACCTGCAGAGGCCGTACTAAGCGGCGAAATCCCCTGCCCGAGAATCGACCAAGTGAAAGGCCGATTGGAAGAGACGCTTCATGCACACAGAGAACGCATCAATCCGGATTTCATCGTATCCATATCCAAGGGAGAAAAACAATGAAAAAGAAAATCACAACGTGGGCCCTTCTTTTGGCCGCATTGACCATCGCCATGCCGGCCTCCGGCGCCTATGCCGCCCGCTTCACAGATGTCAAAGAAAGCCACTGGGCCTATGATGCCATTGCTGAGCTATCAGAGAAGCACCTCATCTCCGGATACCCCGACGGCACATTTAAGCCGAATCGACCCGTCAGTCTGCCTGAGGTCCTTGTTCTTATCAAGAGAATCAAAGCGCCGGCGGATGAGGCCGTGAAACAGGCCGTGGCAAACTATGGCGACATGGCGCGGGCAAGCGGCGCAGGGGAATGGGCCACAGACAGCATCGCCTACGCCTTGGATCGAGGCATCATAACCCAAAAGCAATTGGAAGAGGCCAAGGCCTGCGGCAAGCTCAAGGCAAACGACATGGCCTTTCCGTCGAGAAAAGAAGTGGCCGCCTACTATGCCAGGGCCTTAAATCTTTCTGCGACGAAGGATCACGCCAATCTTAAAATGAAGGACCTGGATAAAATGGGCACCGTCTTCGACGAGAAGGACGTGGAAATTCCCGTGGCGGACTATGTGGCCGCGTTGGTAAAAGAAGACATTTTCTCCGCCGAAGGCAGCGACGGCCTCTTCCAAGGCGATCGCCCCATTCGCCGCTCGGAGATGGCAAAAATTTCCAAAAAAGCCGCAGCGTACGCGGTGCCTGCACAAAAGGCGGAAGACGTGGTCATGTATACGAAAGAAGGCTGCAAATACTGCGTTATGGCGAAAGCCATGTTAAGGGACAGCCTCCACCTTTCCTTTGTAGAAAAAGACATCTCGAAGGATCCGGTTGCCCTTCGCGAATTTAAGGAAAAGGGCTACAAATATGTGCCGGTGATTATTACAGACGGAAAGGTCGTCGTGGGCTACAAACCCGATGAAATTACGGCGCTTTTCGACACAGACAAGAAATAACAAAGAGCCCTCGAAAAATCTGCAGGGCATTTTACGGTAAGTTGATAACTGTTCGATAAAGTTGAAAGGAATACAATGAAACGATTTAACTCAGTGGCGGCATTTTTACTCATCGTCGCCATCCTATTCACGCCGGGGGCGGCCTTTGCCGCCAATGCGCCGGCCATCAACGCCCCGGGGGCCATCGTCATGGACTACGACACGGGGCAGGTGCTCTACGAAAAAAATGCGGACACGCCCCGCTCCGCCGCCTCCATGACTAAAATCATGACCGCTTACATCATTCTCGATGCCCTGCGCACAGGCGAAGCCACTTGGGACACGGTGATCCCCATATCCGTCAATGCCCGCACCCAGTCTCCCTGGGACAAGACCGACTTCGCCGAAACAGAGCGGCTCGGCGATCTCTTTGAGCCCTTTCTGGTTCGCAGCAACAATCAAATGGGTATCGCCATAGCGGAATACTTCGGCGGCGGAAGCGAAGCCCAATTCGCCGAGCGGATGAACGAAAAGGCGAGGCTACTGGGCATCGACGCCTACTACACCGAGGCCAACGGCCTTGCGCCCAACCGCGTCACACCAAGGGCACAAGCCCTTTTGACCCGCGCCATCATCAGCGACTACCCGGAAATTCTAAACACCACCTCGAAACATCAGACCAAGTATAAAAACGAAATCTATCGATCCACCAATCAATTTTATCGAAAATTTCGCCACTTTAAGGGAATCAACGGCTTTAAAACAGGCACGGCATCCTATTCCGGCCAATGCCTTTCGGTGACTTACACGAACAAAGGCCGCCACCTAATTTCCGTGGTCATGGGATCTCGGGGACAGGATCAACGCTACCACGACACCATGGCCCTCTTAAACTACGCCATGAGCTGCTACGCTACCTCACCTTGGGCGAAAGACGTGCCGAGCCGGGCAAACCACGAGGGCATCAACACCGCTGCCTTCCGCGGCCTAAAGAGCTTTCAAGGGCGCGAGGCCATGAACCGCGGCGAGTTTACCCTCTTAATGGACCTCGCCCTTCGTCTGCCCATGACGGAAGCGGACGGAGGCTTTAGCGACGTGCCTGCCGATGCCTACTACGCTAAAGCCGTGGCGGCGGCGAGACATGCCGGGCTCATCGACGGCTACGAAGACGGCCGCTTCCGCCCGGAACGCTTAATCAGCCGGGAAGAAATGGCGAAAATCCTTTTCGTCGCCATGAAATACGACGATGCATCGCATAACCTGCCCTTTAAAGATGCCAATGCCATCGGCCCCGTCTTCCGACCGGCGGTGGCGAGCTTGACGGCGCGAGGGATTCTGCACGGCAAGGGCGACAATCTCTTCGATCCAAAAGGCACGGCGAGCAGAGAAGAAGCCACCCAAATGATGCTGAATTTAAAAAATCAATTAAATTAAACGGACAATCAGAAAAAAGAAATGAGAAAAGCCTCTGCAGGCGTGGAAAACAACTGCAGAGGTTTTTTCTTTATTTTGAAAGAATCATCAGAAAGCCGCGCGGAAGAAATAATTTAAATGAGCTAGAACATAAGAATAAAAAGGCAGCAGAAAGCAAAAATAAAGGAAAAGAGAAGAAATATAAAAACAACAGTTGATAATTAATATCAGCGTGATATAATTTCGAATTAGAAGATCACTTTGCTCATGACAACTTTGGATTAGGTCTGCTATGGAAAAATACATAGATTTGATGCGGACAAAGGGGCCATGGAATTTATAATGAAGGAGAAAATATGAAACAAAAAGAGCAACGACCTCGTTACGGAATGCGAAAATTGTCTGTCGGTTTCGTCTCATGCCTTTTAGGCTTTACCTTAATTGCAGGATTTTTACCGGGGTTCTCCTATGCCGCCTCCGGCTCCGGAACGAATGGGGCAATGGATGCGAATCAAAAGCCGGCGCTTGTCGGGAACCAAAGTATAAGTCGCCTTGAACGCGATCAAGCGAAAGAGAAAAATTCCAAAGCGGACAAGACCAATGTGGAATTTGCCGAAAGGGTTAGACAGGCCAAGGCCGAACTTCAAAAGTACATGAAAACTGTGGAAGAGAAGGTTCTTGACAGCGATTCCATTGAATTTCAACCGGGCGTGAAAGATGAAGTCAAGGGCGCCGTTGAAAAAGCGAAGGCTTTATTAGTCAAAGAAAATATTACGGAAGAGGAATTGACATTTATTGAAAGTGTCCCTTATAAAAAGGTTAATGGAAAGAAATCCGGCCTCTTCAGGGATTATACGAAAAAAGCCCTGGTCAATTATAAGGTGCTGGGGAAGCGAGATCAGCTCAACCCCCACAATAATAAAAAGTATGTGGCATTAAAGGACAATAAGATTGAAATTCAGTCGAATCTTGCAGGGGCCGGAAAGATCGGCGAGAATGAAGAAGCTTTCTTTAAGCTGAATTATGTGACACAGAAGGATTTTGAAGAAGGGAAACCTACGGCAGTAAGCAGTCCCTCGACGAGGGTGGATACAAGCACGTCGGCGACGCCGAAATATAAGAAGCAGGAAGTGCCTCGGGATGATTACACGGTAAAACAAGTAGCCGGCGGCTATGAAATCGAAATCACGAAGCTACCCGAAAATGCCAAATATATTAAGCCCATTGTCTATGTAAAATTTGCAAATGACACGTATTTTGAAAACGGAGATATGGTTGCAGTGACGGCTGCGGAAAATCCGGGAACGCCGAGTACGCCTGTGGAGCCGAAAGTAAAGCATCAGGCATTTATTTTCGGCTACGGCGATAACAGCTTCCGCCCGGAAGGAAAGATCAGTCGCGCCGAGGCGGCATCCATGATCGCCGCTCTGGCCGGTTTGGATACGAGTAACAAGGCCAAACCCGGTTTCAAGGACACGGACAGCAGCTGGTACAATGAAGTGATCAACGCCATGGTGAAAAATGATTTAATGTTGGCGGATCAAAACGGAAACTTCCGTCCCAACGAGCCCATCACGCGAGCTGAATTTGCTCGGGCATTGGCCGGCATCGACAAAAAGACGGATCGCATCGCGCCTTTCGCCGATGTAAAGGGTCATCCCTTTGAAGCGGCCATTAATCAAGCCTTCGGCAACGGCCGAATTATCGGCTACCCCGACGGGACCTTTAAACCCGACGGCGCCATTACCAGAGCTGAAGCCGTCACGATTTTGAATCGTTACGACGGCAGGAATATGAGCAAGCAAGATCTGATGAAGATTAAGGCGAAATTCAATGCCTTTAAGGACGTCAGTGAAAAGCACTGGGCTTATGAACAAATTCTCATGGCGGCAAACAACTATCAAGCCATGCTTGATGCATTGGCCGCGACCAAGTAAAACATTCCGGAACGTATCTTGTCTTTTGAAAAAGGACGCAGTTTTCGCTGCGTCCCTTTTCTTTTAACTTCTTCCGGAATCCTGTGCGTGTAGGCGATAGATTTCTTTTCGGGGGGGTGAATCACATGGCTCATGCGCAGGGCATCGTCGATGTCGTGGGTATTGAGGATGGTTGTGAGGGCGTACTTATCTTTAATGGCCAAATACCAAACTTGCATGGACGCTTTTGTAATGGCATCTAAGCGGGAGAAAAGCTCGTCTAAAAGCACCAGGTGCTTAGTGAAAAGATTCCTAGAGGAAATAGCCATTAAATGGTTCCGATCTGATATGGAGAAGGAATTGATTTCCTGGTGGGGAATAGAAAATCCAAATTATTTGATAATAGTTATTGCAAAATGGTTTTTAGAATGGTATATTGAATACAAAAGAAAACGATTTTTTGTAATTTTAGCAAGGAGGTAGGAAAATGAAGCGAATACTGACGATCGGTCTATCTGCGCTGCTTTTGTTCTCAGGCCTTGCCTATGCAAAAGGTTCCCCCACGCTACCCGGCGGAAACACCGGCGATCTTACCCTCGAGAACGGGGCCGTTCTGTGGCCCGAGGTTTCCGAAGCGGAAAGAAAAGAGATGGAAGAAAAAGAATATGAACTGATGCAGCAGGTTCGAAAGGGAAATACCGGCGACCTTACCTTAGAGGACGGAGCTGTCTTATGGCCAAAGATGCATGAAGGGGAAAGATTAGAGAAGGAAAGAAAAGAAAAAGAGATTGCGGATCAAGTGAAAGATCCCCGTTATCAAGCAGCCTTAAAAGCCAGTGAAAAAGCGGAAGAAGAATATAATAAGACCGGCAAAGTTTCATCAACGGATGAAATAAAGTCGAGGCCTTTCTCTGAAGAGCGAGGGAGCTTTGAAGTCGACAAGATCTATCAAAATGTCAGAAATGTGCCGGTGAGAAGGCAAGAAACTACGTATTACGGTGGTGTGGCTACGGTGAAGCAATTGGACGATTATTTTAACGGAGAAAGGTACACGCAAAAACAAATCGCCGGCTTTTTAGGTACTACTAGCCAAGGAACTGATTTTTCCCGCGTGAAACAATTTTTGCGGGATTATGTGAAGTCCGGCTATGTTTTATCGAGCATCGGCAGTTTCGATAACTGGCATCGAATCGTCGTGAACTCCATTGATAACAACAGGCCCGCCGTCTTGGATATTAACACCCGCGATATCGACTCATTCGCATACAACACGACAGGCCATATTTTAAATGTAAGCGGTTATCGATTTGGCTCGGTACCGAACGAAGTCCGTGTGACGGATCCCCATTATAGATTCTACGGCACAAAATTCTATCCTGCCTACGATTTGTATCAGGCAAATCAAAAGCATTTTAGACAACAAATCATTCATTAAAGAAGGGGAGCGATCCCCTTTTTTTAATCCGGAGGAACGGACTGCGCGATAAGAGAGGAGAAGGCCGTGAAGAAGCTGACTATCGTGTGCATATTGCTTTGCTTGCTTGCCTGCGGGAGAAAAGAGGCCGTGCCTCAGGGGGACTCGGGAGCAAACAAAGGATTGGAAAATTTGGCTCGGGAGACGAAGGTGCTTTCCGACATTTTAAAAGAGCCGGAGACGATGGAGTTTACCGTCCTTTCCGCGGACGATATCAAAGGCAATTTTTCGAAAAAAGAAATCTCGAAGGACTCGGTTTTCGGATTCGATCCGAAAGAGGAAATTTTATATCAAGACATAAGCGATCCCACGAAGGAAGTTTTTAAAAGCATCCGAATCACCGATCTCAAGACCGGCGAGGGTCACGATGTGGAATTGGAGCGTGCTTATAAATACATGGACGCCGAAAAAGTGGTGGATGGGACGTTTTATTTTATCGGATCCAATACGGATGCCGGCGTAGATTACGTGGAGGTTCATCCCGACGGAAGTGTGAAGCAGGTGGCTCTTTCGGATTTCGACCGAATTGCCGCCTTTGCCGAAAAAGAGGGCTTTTATGTCAGTTTGGAAAAAACGCTGGGTAAAAATAAATTGAAAAACGCCATGTATTTTATGAAATACGGCGGAGAGAAGGCAGATGAAATTGTAAATACGGCCTTTGCTTTGGGAAAAGACGAAGGGGTGAAAGAAGGGCATCTGTTTACGAATTTCTACGGCATGGGAAACACCGTGGGATTTCAGGAGTTGGACGATTATTCGGAAAATGTCACCGAAGCCAAGGGCTCCTATTTGCTGGACAGAGAGAAAAATACGCTCTACGAGATCCCCTTTATTACGAGGCTTTCAAGGTATTTGGCGGGAGATCCCGAGCTCATCGTCAATTTGAACGCGCCGAATCCCGAGGGAGATCCGGAAAAAGATCGCTGCACCCTCTACAAAAAAGAGGGCGACGAGTATCGGCCCTATATCCTGCCAGGCTACGACTATTCGAATTTTCTTCGCGAAACGAGAATTTTAGATGACGGTCGCCTCTTTATTCACGGGGATGTGAGCCTCGATTTCGTGGACCTTTCCGAGATGAGGGCAACGAAAATTTCTACAAGACAAGAAAATCTGCGCTCGTTCTTTTTCAGTAACGACGGCATCTTGTCTTTCGTGGAAGAAGAAGGAGACAAGAACTATTTGTATTGGGGAAGAGTGGCGAAGTAGCATCGGCCCTTTAAAAAGAGAACACAGAAAAAAGGCTCTTTCTCATCCTTTCGGTGGGAAAGAGCCTTTCTTATGCATTGATTGTGCTTTCAGAAGTTTTTCTAAGCCATAATGGCTTCCTGAATGGCCTTCTTCGCGTCCAAATAATCGCGGGAAAGTTCAAATTCCTTGCGGTCCCCTTCCGGCACCTCGTAGGTGTAGGCGATGGATTTCTTTTTCGGGGACAGGACGTGAATCACATCGCTCATGCGCAGGGCTTCGTCGATGTCGTGGGTAATGAGGATGGTGGTGAGGGCGTACTTGTCTTTAATGGCCAGGTACCAATCCTGCATGGACGCCTTCGTAATGGCATCTAAGCGGGAGAAGGGCTCGTCTAAGAGCACGAGATCCTTTGAAAAGAGAAAGGTCCTTAAAAAGGCCGCCCGCTGGGCCATGCCGCCGCTCAATGCGCTGGGGTAGCTGTACTGGGTGCCTTCCAGGCCGAATTCCTTAAAGTAGCCGTCGGCTGCGGCCCGAGCTTCTTCTTTGCTCTTGCCCGCCAACCGCAGGGGAAGGGACACATTGTCGATAATTTTCAAGTGGCGAAGGAGGAGGTCCTTTTGCAGCATGTAGGCCACGTGACCGGGCTTGCCGGTAACATCTTGGCCTAAGAGATGCACCGTGCCCGCATCGGGAACGTCAAGCCCCGCCAGAATATTAAAGAGGGTGGTTTTTCCGCTGCCGCTTTGGCCCAAAAGGGACACGACTTTTCCGCGATCCACGGAAAGATTCACCTCGTCCAGCACGAGCATGTCGCCGAAGCGGCGGCAAATGCCTTCGCCCTTTAAGAGAGGCTTATTGGGGGAGGTAGTCATTGCTGAAACCGAAATCTTTCGGGATTTCCCGATCGATTAATTTGTTTTTCCAAAGCCAGCCGTAGAAAGCGTTCCAACGATTGCTGTCGATGATGCCGAATTGTTTCGCATCGGCGATGTATTGTTTTGAAAGGTAGGCTTGGCTTTCGTCGACCATTTTCTTATCCAATTCCGGAGAGGCCTTCACTAAAATTTCGGCGGCTTCTTCCGGATGTTCGGCGGCGTATTCGTAGCCTTTGGAAATGGCGGCCAGGGCTTTTTTCGCCGTGTCCGGATCATTTTTTAAGAAGTCGTTGTTGGCGATTAAAATGGGGCTGTAGTAGTCAAACTCCGGGTGGGATTCGATAAAGGGAATGTAGTTGGTTTCCAGGCCCGCCGTTTTGGCTTTGATGCCGTCCCAACCGTAGTAGACCCATACGGCGTCGACATTGCTGTTTAATGCGGCGACGATGTCGGTAACATTGGAGGGGAGAAGGTTGACCTTGGAGAAATCGCCGCCGTCGTCTTCCACCATGGTTTTAATCATGGCAAGTTCGATGGGCATGTTCCAGGTGGCGTAGGTATGGCCGGTGAGCTTGCCCATTGAGTCGATGCCTTTATCTTTCGCACTCAAAAGGCCGGAGGTGTTGTGTTGCACCAAGGCTGCCACGGCGGTGACGGGAAGGGGTTCTTCCTTTGCCCAAGATGCGGCGATGGTATCTTGGAAGGAGACGCCGAATTCGCCGCCGCCATTGGCGACGAGGCCTTCCGCGCCGCCTTCCGGCGGTTGCATGATTTCGAGATCGATGCCGGCTTCATCGAAGTAGCCTTTTTCCTTGGCCACGTAAATCCCCGTGTGGTTCGTGTTCGGGGTCCAGTCCAAGACCAGGCGTACTTTTTTCTTATCGCCGTCGGCTTGTTTACCGGCACCGCCGGCGCAGCCTGCCAGCATAAAGACGGCCAAAAGGACGGGTAGAAGGCGTTTCATATAACGATTCATAGTATGCTCCTATCGGTTCAATTGTTTCCAAGGCATGGCTTCTCTTTGAAAGAGATTCACCAGGCCCATAAGGATTAAGCTTAAAAACGAGATCAAAAAGATCACGGCAAACATGCGGTCGTAACTGTAGGCATTTTTTACGCGGGTCATGTAGACGCCGAGGCCTTGGAAGCCGCCGAGCCATTCGGCGATGACCGCCCCAACGACGGAGTAGGAGGCGGAAATTTTCAAGGCGGAGAAAAAGCCGTCCAGGGCATTGGGAAGCTTGACGTAAGAAAAGATTTCCCGCTTGTCCGCGCCCATGGCGCGCAAGAGGCGCATTTCGTCGCGATCTGCGGAGGCAAAGCCTTCGTAGAGATTGACGGCCATGGGAAAGAAGGTAACGATAACGATGAGGACCACTTTCGGCGTCATGCCGTAGCCCATCCAGAGAACCAAAAGGGGCGCGATGGCCACGGTGGGCACCGTTTGTGTGAGGACCAGAAGAGGATAGAGGGCATCCTTCAAAAAGGCCGAGCGATCCATTAAAAAGGCGCAGAGAAAGCCCGAGACGATGCCGAAGAAAAGGCCCATGGCGGCCTCAAGCAACGTGACTTTCGAATGAACGACCAACAGAGGGAAGTCCTGCACGAAGGCCTTGATGACCTGTACGGGCGAGGGGAGCAGGTAGGCGGGCAAAAGGCCTGAGGTGCTCAAGAGCTGCCACAGGACGAGCAGGGCGACGATGAGGATGCTCCCTCTGAAAAGTTTACTGATATTTGTCGATTTTTTCATCGATAGATAAAATGGATTCTTTGCCGTGATTTAATTTAACGTAGCACATGACGGATTCGGCGCCTTCTTCCAGCACCTTGGCTTCGCATTTTCGGAGCAGGTCGATAATCTCGTCCATGGAATCGCCTTCAACGGTGGTTTCAAAGGGGGCCACCACGTAATTTAAACCGCTTTCGTCGATGACGGCGATGACCTCGTCGACGATGCGTACCACTTCTTCTATGCCGCCCTTTACCGTCGGCAAAACTTGAATAGCCATACTCGCTTTCATTTATTTTCTCCTTTCAATAAAAAAAGCCGATGCACAAAAGGCGCATCGGCTCGATCCTTTTACAGCATTACCTGTACAAGTTCAATGGGTTGAGTAGTTCTCTCTCAGCTATGAGCACCCCTTTACACATAGAGTATACCCGATTATGAGAGATTATAAAAGTTATTTTAGGAAAGTGGCGTTATAAATTGCCTGGATGGATTTATCCGCCTCTTCTTCCAAGACGCCGACGATAATATTCATCTCGCTGGCCCCTTGAATAATCACGCGAATATTCACATTGGCCCCGGCCAAGGCGCCGAAAATATGGGCGCTGGTACCGACGCGGTTTTTCATGTTGCGACCGACGATGGTAATCAGTGCGATGTTGTGGTCCACGGAAATGCGATCGGCATTGGTGAAGGTTTGGAGCTCGGCGAGGAGCTGATCCGTTTTATTTTTCAAATATTTGCTGGCGATGACCAGGGAGATGGAGTCGATGGAAGAGGGCATGTGCTCCAAATAAATGTCGTTGGCTTCCAAAACGGAAAGGACTTTTCTGTGGAAGGCCAGATCCCGATTCATGCGGAATTTTTCGATATTGATGACGTCGAAGCCCTTTCGGCAGGCGATCCCCGTAATGTTTTCGCCTTCCGCATCGTCGGGCACGTGGGCCACGATGTAGGAGCCGTCTTCATCTTTGGCATTGGTGTTTCGAATCACCACGGGAATGTTCTTTTCGATAACGGGGAACATGGCCTCGTCGTGCATGACCTTGGCGCCGCTGTAGGAAAGCTCGCGAAGCTCTTCGTAGGTGATCTTTTTGATCTTTTGCGGTTGGGGCACGATGGAAGGATCCACGGCGAGAAGGCCGGAGACATCGGTCCAGTTTTCATAGAGATCGGCGCCAACGCCCCGGGCCACGATGGCGCCGGAAAGGTCGCTGCCGCCGCGGCTGAAGGTAATGATTTTACCGGAAGGCGTGGAGCCGTAGAAGCCGGGGATTACGGCACAGGCGTGGGCTTCTTTCATTTCTTCCAAGGCGCGGTAGCTGGCCGCTTCGTCCCACTGGCCGTTTTCGTCGAATCGAATCACTGCAGCGGCGTCGACGAAATCATAGCCCAAGTAGGCGGCCAAAATTTTTCCGTTTAAGTATTCGCCCCTGGAAAGGACGTAGGATTTACTTACCTTGCCGGAGGTAATGGTGGCTAAAATATGGTCCAGCTCCGCCTTTAAATCGAATTCGATGCCGATGCCGTCTAAAATTTCGCGGTAGCGGGCTTCGATCATGCTCATAACTTCGTTGGACGAAAGTTTATGCACGGCCATGTTGTAGAGAAGAATCAAAAGATCCGTCACCTTTTGATCGCCGCTTCGGGCCTTTCCCGGCGCCGAAGGGATGACGTACAGGCGGTTTTCATCGCTTTCAATAATATCTTTAACTTTTTTAAATTGTTCACTATTGGCGAGGGATGAACCGCCGAATTTACATACGATGGGCATAATATCCTCCTTTAGGTAATCTTATCCTATTGTAAGATTTTTTCTCCTTCGAAACAAGTACTTTTCCATGAAAAAGCGGTAATAGACGGCAGAAAAAAAGAACCGCCGAAGCGGTTCTTCTTATACAAATGTGGATGTGAGGAAGATGGCGATGATCCAGAAAAGTTTGGAGATCAGGTCGATGCTTACGAAGATAATGCCGTACCAGGCGAGAAAATCCCGACTGTTTTCTTTCGGCAATATGGAATGGGCCGAAGCATAGGCCAAAAACATCACCCACACATAGAGTAGAATGCTCAAGAGGAAATGGGGCGTTACCGATCCCAAGACCGTGCGTCCCATGGCCGAGGAGGCCGGCAGGACGAAAAAGATAATAGTCGAGGGGATCAAGTACAAGATCCAGTGGAAAAGATTATCCACGGTGCGGGCCCGCAGGTTATCTTCCGTGCAGCTGTTCGTGCGGGCCACATTGTTTGCGAAGAAAAAGCGGAACAGATCGATGAGCGCTTTTAAGAGGGCAAAGACAATGGCCAAAATGCCGATGCCTCTGAAGGCAAAGACAATGGGCACGGTGCTCAAGATAAATCCGATGCCCAAGAGACCGTAGACTCCCTGTTTGCCCTTTGCCAGGACCCGTTCCCGGGCGGGGGCGAGTTTATCGTAGGCTTTTAAGACGTAAACATTGTCGGAAAGTTCGCTGACGTGGTGATGGTGTTTCACTTCCGCGGAATGCTTCGCCTTATCCACGTCGGATTTTTCTTTGCTCAAGCCGGCAAAGAAGGAAGCGAAGGGATTTTCTTTCTTCTCGCCTGCGGCAGCTTCTTTTTTCGCCGCTTTTTGGGCCTTCGCCGCCGCCTTGGCTTCTTTTTTCGCCTGTTTGCGGGCGGCTTTGTCTAAAGCAACGTCCGATTTCTCCGCGGCGGGTTCCTTTTCTACAGGGCCCGAAACAGAAGCTTTGGTATCGCCGAATGCATCGGCGGGCTGGATCTTCTCATCCGCCAGTTTATCGACCGTATCGAATGCATCGGCGGGCTGGATCTTCTCATCCGCCGGTTTATCGGCCTTACCGAAGGCGTCGGCAGGTTTGATGGTTTCTTTGCGCGCTTCTTTTTCTTGAGGGGCGGTTTCGTCGGAATCTTTATTTTTCGAGAAGAAGGAGGAAAGAATGCCTTTCGAGGTAATTTTTTTCTCTTCTTCCTTTTCTTGTGCATCTAAAATGGCGTTGACCTTTTTATTCAAAGAGGACACGTCGCCGGTTTGAGCGAAGGATTCCTGATCCATGGCATCCATGTCTTGAGACACCCGCAGGCGATCGGCTTCGGAATCGTCCAGCACCTTTTGATCCCGCTCCAGGCGATCGGCCATTTCGCCGAAGACGGAGTAGGGATTGTCTTCCTCGTCGATAAAGCTGTTCCAAATGGCGGAAAAGCTCTTCTTTTTCTTTTTCTCATCCTGTTTTTTGGCCGGCGCATCGGCGGCTTTTATTTCATCGGCCGCGGCGAGGGGCGCGGAAGCTGTCTTTTTGTCCGGGGCATCCGCTTTTTTCTTCGTTTTTTCTTTTTTCGGCTTCGGGCGCGCACCGGAGAGGGTTTCGTGTTTTTGGATACTCATGCCCACGTGAGTATCCACTTTATTTAAGTAATTTTTTAAGGCTTCACCGTCTTCCGGATCGGAGGAGTAGGCGACCTTCGTGTCGCCGCCGGAAGCGGGATGATCTAAACCGGTTGTCGGCGAGGCGCTTTTGAAATTTTCCTCAAAGAGTTTTCGCGCTTCTTCCTGATTGGCACCGCATACGTGACAAAATTTCGCGCCTTTGACCAGTTCTTCGCCACATTGAAAACAATACAATAGATCGTCCTCCTTCTTCATCTGTTTTACCAAATTATAACATAGATTCGGAAGATTACAGAATGAAGTCACAAAAATGAAGTCATAAAAAAAACT
>NZ_JBBKBU010000011.1:0-60670 GCF_037892835.1 Peptoniphilus sp. HCN-40583 | reverse complement strand
GAAGAGATCAATCGTCAACCACGTAAATGCTTAAACTGGAAAACGCCCTATGAAGTTTACCATTCAGTAGAGTTGCACTTGACTTGACAATTCAAGGAATAAAAAAAGGAGGACTTCTACACTTTGGCGTAAAATGTCCTCTGAATTGAAAAGAGTTTACCTTTTCTTTAGATGTATTTAATTGTTTGAGAGAATAGACAACTATAAGGCAAATAGAAATTTTTATTATTTATTTCTTTTGTATATAAAGGTTTTTCATATTGATCACCAATCCCTTATAGTTAAATAATGTTCATACATCAAACCTTTCTCATTTTTTCTTTTGTCTTTTGAGCTACCTAACTTTTTGTAATTTGTTGTTTTCCCATTTTCCTAAGTTCATTAAGCATTAAAAACAGCCCAAACATAATCATACTAAAGTCTACGATAGGTTCTGTCCACCAAACTGCTGACGCTCCAAATGCCTTTGGAAATAATAATATTGCAGGAATAAATAAAACTAACTGTCTAAGCATTACAATCATACCTGCTTTTTTCCCATCTCCTATGGATTGGAAAAATGTAAGTGTCATAATCATAATTCCATATAAGATGAATGTAGAATAAAACATCTTAAAATTTACAACACCAACTTCAATAATCTCCCTTCTCACACTGAATAATGATAGTAATTTTTCTGAACAAAACATTGATGGTATCCATGAAGCTGCTGCAAGAATTGTTGCACCATACATAAAAATCTTCATCGTATCTTTTACTCTTCCGTATTGTTTCGCTCCGAAATTAGCTCCAATAACAGGTTGTAACCCTTGACTCATCCCCCACAATGGAATAAAGGAAAACATATATAATCTCATTGTAGCAGACATCAAAATTCCCCAATCATCTCCTCCATACGCAAAGGCTTGCTTAAACAAAAATGTTTGCTGTACTGCAAATAAAATTTGCATCATCATTGCTGAACTTCCTATACTGAACATTTCGCTATAAATTGCCTTGTATTTTTGAATTTTATGGATACCCACAAAAGCACTTTTCTTTGAAAAATAACTGAAAGTCAATATAGCTTGTACAATTTGAGATATAACAGTGGCAATAGCCGCACCTTCAATCGCATATTCTCCCATTAACTTCATAAAAATAGGGTCTAAAATGATATTTAATATAGCTCCTGCTCCCATAATCTTCATAGATTGCTTTAATGCACCTTCACCACGCATTGTCATATTGCCGGCTTGAGCAAAATTCACAAATATTGAGCCGAAGAAAACTACTCTTAAATATCTCACACCAAGTTCTTTAATATTTCCTTTAGCTCCTACCAAATCTAAAAAATGAGGTGCAAAAACTAAACCCAATATTGTAATAATTACAGAGAAAAATATTACCCAGTAACAAAAATTCCCGAATATTTTATCTGTTGTTTCTTTGTCCCCTTTTCCAATCGCTCTCGATAGTATTGAGGCACTGCCGACTCCTATCAATGCCGATATTCCACCATTGATTATTGTTAAAGACATGGATACACTAATGGCTGACATAGCATAATCACCAATGAGCCATCCTGCAAACACACCATCCATAAATGGATACAATCCTATGACAATCATCCCGATTATTCCGGGAATTGCCAACTTAAATAACAGTTCTTTAGGACTTTTTGTTAATAGTTGTGTTTTCATATCTTCTTTCATCGTATCATTCTCCTTTACCTATATTTATTTCACAAACTCATATACTTTTCCATTACATCTATCTATAAATTCATAATCGTGTGTGATTATGATAATTATCTTTCCTTGTTCGGTCATTTTATTAAGAAATACAATCAAAATATCCATCTGCCTTTTACATAGTCCGCTTGTCGGTTCATCGAAAATTACGATAGGCTTCTTGCTTAGCATTGACATAGCAAGTAATAATCGTTGTTTTTCACCTCCTGATAATGAATTTGGGTGCATTTCTTTTTTATCAAATAAGTCTACCATCCTCAAAATTTCATTTTTTAATTCATCCTCTTTAGTAATAGTTGAAATTTCTTGCCATACAGATTCTGTAAAAAGTTGATAATTAACATCTTGCATAATCGCAAAAATATTTTCACATCGTTTTTTTACTTTTACTCCGTTATAAAACACCTCTCCTGTTCCTCTTGTCAGCCCCATCAGCAAATTGATAAAAGTGCTTTTCCCAACACCATTTTGACCAATGATGAAATTGATACCGGATTCAAAGGCAATACTGAAGTCAAAGATTTCCTTTCTTTCATATTTTTTTTTGAAATTCAAACAAGACAATGCTTTACAATCAAGATCTGAAGAATTTTTCTTTAACACTTCTACTTGCTTATATTTCCTGCTTAAAAAATTGTTTTTAGAAATCGCATTAAAACTCCTTAGATTGTGTTTTTCAGAAACCTGTTCAAAGAAATCATCACAAAACTGCTCTTTTGTGTATTCTTTATAAGTTCCATTTTCTATCACACACAATTTATCAAGCATATCTTTCAGATAAAACAATCTATGCTCCACAATGATGATAATTTTCTTTCTTTTTTTCAGTTCCATAATGGCATTCTGTAAATGCTCTATTGCAACCTGATCTAAGGAAGATGAGGGTTCATCCAACAAGATAATTTCATTTTCAGAAATCCCGCAAGCTGTTACTGCAATCAACTGCTTTTCGCCTCCAGATAGCTCAAAGATATTTCTGTCCAATAATTCTTTTGTACCTAAAACCTCTGAATAATACCTAATTTTATCTAAAATCAAATTCTTATCTATGTTTCTATTTTCTAACTGAAAAGCCAGTTCATCGGTTGAATTGATACAATAAAATTGTGTTTTAGGATTTTGAAACACTGTGGATATAAATTTAGATCGTTCCAATATCGTCAAGCCAAACAGTGATTTTCCGTTAAATACAATATCTCCTTCTAATTCTGCATTATTGTATTCCGGAATAATTCCATTGATAACTTTTAGTAAGCTACTTTTTCCTGTTCCTGAATGTCCTGTAATGACGGTTACTTCACCGGGTTTGAAAACCATATTTATATTTTTCAATATGCTTTCACCGTCAAAACTCACTGTTAAATTTTGTAATTCAAGCATATTTCCCCCTCATATACAGATAGATTATCCATACCATTATTGAGAAAAATATATAATCCATAAGTCCCATATATGTTTCACTAATACTTGTCCTCTTTTGATTTACAGCCAACCCTTTCGTCATAGCTGATACCGTCAAATCGTCTGCTGCTTTTGACAGGCACATCAATAATGGCACAAATCTATATTCAAATAATAAAATCGGACTCTTTATTAACTTTTTAAGCGTCAATCCTCTCAAACGCATAGCCTTTTTTATATTACTATAATCAATCCTTGCAGCATAAAAGAAACGTACCATTACCGTCAAGGGAATGGCTATTTCATCAGGACATTTCATTTTTTTTAATGAGTAAATGCTTTCTCCAACATTTGATGTAAGTATGGTATATCTCCCCATCAAAAATGCGGGGAGAATTTTTTTAATAACCATCACTATTATCAATAAAATTGCAACCACAGGATTGTAATTAAGCCCTATCAGAAATTTATCAGTAGCATAAACAAACAAAAGAGTAGCCACTCCAATAATAGCTACTCTTTTATATTTTGCGTTAATTAAAAGTATTATCGGAATTGTGGATATTAAAATGGCTTGCACGAAATACTTTGTTTGAATATTGCCTAATACCATCACATATGAAAGAACTATCGTCATAAAAAGTTTTGTGCGAAAATCAAGTTTGATTATCATCCTAACTCTCCATGAAATCTTATTTTTCCATACCGGTTTTTTTGAAGTGTTTTTTTAGAAATGCCATTCCAATGCTACAACCTATATATGCACCGATAATTCCTACTATTGCCATTACAACAATAATCCAATTTGGCATAACACTAAGCATCTTATCAATGAACTCTTGATCGTATCCTTGTTCTAACATTTGCTTAATATATTCATTTCTTGATATAAAAATTGGAAGCCAATTACCTAACGTGCAAAGAGGAGCAATTGAAAATGCCAATCTTGCTTTCTTTACATTGGTATATTCTCCTGATTTCAAAATTATTTCAGCAATAATACCGGCGATAACAGCCGTTAATAATGCCCAAGGTCCATGTCCCATAGCAACATATATCAATGCAATCAATAATGATTGAATAAAAATCATTCCTCTTTTTTTAATCTTGGTAGAATATAGCATATTTACAGGTCCTACCAAAACTCCCTGTGCAAATGGGACAACCGGCATTAAAACCGGAACCATTGCTAAAAATGATCCAATCATCATAAATATGAATCCTAATACGGAAAATAATCCTATATTGATTAAATCCTTTACCTCTAATCGTTTGCTCATTTGAAACCTCCTATTTGTTTTAATTTTTCTTTTCTACATCAACAATATAATTTATCATTGTTTCTTTTATATATCGTTTATGCTCGCTATAAGACTTTCTCGCACCTAAAATTTCTGAACTTAATATCAATCCATTGATATAATTCACTAAAAAACCGTCACCAAATATATCTGCTCTAATTCCAAGCTGCTTGGCGATTAAACTTAGCTCATTAGTCGTATTAAGTTTCAATTCTTGATACAACTTTTCCAAATCCTCATTATATTTTTTTGCCTGTAAAAGGAGCGTATATAATCTCATCAAATCTGTATCAGCCAGTGACTTATCAACCAAAATATCACCCATTTGCTGATATTTATCTTTGCCTCGATTATTTCCCAAATACTCATTTATCAAGCTGTTTCTGTAATCATTACCATCAAGCATTAAGTCTTTAAGCATTTCATTTGTACTTGCATAATGATGATAAACACCCCCTCTACTCATACCTATCTCTGTAATGACATCTTCCATCGTTGTGCTTTGAAAGCCTTTTGTTAAAAAACATTTTTTTGCAGCTTCTCTAATTTTCTTTTTTTTGATTTGTCCTACTTTTTGTTTTTCTTCTTTCAAAATGAAGACCTCTTTTCTACTCAACAGATAAAAACCGACAATGTCGTCGGTTTTTATTATATGCTATATGATAGTTAATGTCAACTAACTATTGTATATCATTTTTGTTTTTTAAATATTTTTCTATACTCACTTACCGGTATCCCTGTTCTTTTCAAACTCTTTAGCTTTTCCTGTTTTTTCTCCTCTCTCCTTGCCTTATATCTATCCTCATATTCTTTTTGCTTGCCGCTTGCTTTACGCTTAAAGTAGCTTTGATGAAGTCTGTTTTTTCTTGCCCTTTCTTTTTCTTCCTCCTCCCTTAATTTCTGCATTTCTTCTTCGGATAATTCTTCTTTCGGCGGTGCATAGTTGCCGATAAAGTTGAAGTAGATTTCGACTTTCTGATTGGCGGTTTGACTGCCTTTTCGATCTCGTTCGTGGACTAAGATTTTTTCTACAAACTCGTTAATGATAGTCGGTGTCAGTTCGTCAAAGTTATCATAGCGTTCAATCAACCGGATAAACTTTTTGGCTCTGTCGGTTTCTTTTTCGTATCGCTTGATGGCTTTTTCCAACTCATCGATTTCTTTACTAAGTTCCCTTTGCTCGGTTTCATACTGATTATTTAAGATTTCATATCGGTTATTCGGTATCTTCTCCAATATCATATCTTCGTATATTCGACACATTAAGCATTCCAATTCCTGAAGTCTGTTTTTACTATCTATGAGCCTTGTCCTTTTCTTTTCCATTTCCATTTTTTCGCTTTCTTCCATTTCGTTTTGATATGGAATGGAGAAAGGCTTCGTTATCTTCATCAAGGCTTTTCTTAATGTCTTGTAAGGTGCTTTGAATGAGATTTAAGACTGCTTCTGCTTTTATCCTGTGAGCGGATGGACAAAGTGTCCCGCAAGGTACTTTTTTGTAAGCACTTCAAGTATAATATGGGATATTCTTGTAATTATTTGTTCTATGCACATACATCTTGCTTCCACAATCGGCACAATACATCAGTCCTGTAAGGGAATGGTATTCTCCCCAACCATCAGGATGCCTTTTTACATTTCCTCCTATCCTTTGAACATTGTCAAATGTTTCTTGGTCTATACTTGGCTCGTGGGTATTTTCAAATATCAACCAGTTATCTTCAGATACGCATTTACTTTTCTTGTCTTTGAAATGTTTTCTTGTTTTGAAATTGACTGTATGCCCTAAGTATTCCTGTTTCTTTAAGATACTTGCAATCGTGGAGCTGCACCAACGATACGGATATTCAAACACTTTTTTTGATGTAGTCCATATCCCAATTTCTGCTGATGATAGGCGGGTATATCTATCTTGTCGGCTTCTAATATTCTTGCGATGGCATAGGGTCCTTTTCCGTCCATCGTCAGATGGAATATTCTTCGGACAACTTCTGCTGCTTTCTCGTCGATAATCCACTGATTTTTATCGTCCTTGTCTTTGATATATCCATAGGGTGGACTGCTTCCTGTATGCTTTCCGCTTTCGCCTTTGGCTTTGAATGTGGACTTGATTTTCCTTGAGGTATCTCTTGCATACCACTCATTCATAATGTTTCGAAAAGGAGTAAAATCATCGTCTTTGTAAAAGCTGTCTACATTGTCGTTTATGGCAATGAGTCTTACTCCCTTTTGTCTTAATATCTCCATACATTGACCGACTTTGAGGTAATCTCTGGCAAGTCTTGACATATCCTTTACGATGATACAACCGATATTTCCTTGATTAACTCCGTTCATCATTGCCATAAAGCCCGGACGATCAAACTGTGTTCCGCTGATTCCGTCATCGGTAAAATGAATGATGTTCTCCAAATGATTTTTCTTTGCGTATTCTTCCAAAATTTTCTTTTGATTGACGATCGAATTGCTCTCGCCTTGTAGTTCATCATCTCGGCTTAACCTCTCATACAAAGCGGTTATTTTCTCATAATTTCTCACGATTACCTCCTTTCGCTCAAATTCTTCAATAAAAAAAGAATTAAGCAAAACATTTTTCACTCAAATAGTGATGAAGTGTTCTTCTTAATTCTATTACTCCAGCAGCCAATTTGTACTTTTTATATTGCTTCACCGCAAAGTGTGTCGGTTCTTTCTTTTCCAATGCTTCAAAGAGTCTATCAATCGGATTCATGTAGGTTTCATCATCTTCTCTTACTTCTGAAGCGTCTATCATATCAAGCAGTGTTGCAAAGTTCTTTTCTTC
Organism: Peptoniphilus sp. HCN-40583; assembly: GCF_037892835.1. Classification (NCBI taxonomy): domain Bacteria; kingdom Bacillati; phylum Bacillota; class Tissierellia; order Tissierellales; family Peptoniphilaceae; genus Peptoniphilus; species Peptoniphilus sp. HCN-40583. The sequence continues at coordinate 53,432 of NZ_JBBKBU010000011.1, read as the reverse complement.
TCTTGGAGCCTCATACCAGATGTAACCGATAAGTGCCGTATAGTAGAGTTTCTCAGCTTTCACCCAAAAGTCCTCACCTGCTTTTTCTCCCTCGCCCTTCGTGTTTGCGATGATTGTCTGAACGAGTTTTAAAATATCTTTTTCTGATCGAAGATAAGCAAATGGATTGTATTTCATAGATTTTTTAAAGTTTATTGTATTTAAAATCTTTATATCATATCCATTTTCATAAAGCATTTTCCCACACTCTAACACAAGTGTACCTTTAGGGTCTGTTACTACATAGGAAGAGTGCATTTGCATTAGATTTGGCTTTACATAAAATCTTGTCTTACCTGATCCAGAACCACCTATTACTAATACATTTTTATTTCTAGCGTATTTAGGGTTTTTAGGCCTTGAGTTCATTGTTAGTCTTTCGGTATTAGTTATAAGAACATTGTTTTCAAACTTAGGGTCAATGTATGGAGCAATATCCTTGCTTTCTCCCCAGGAAGCGTTTTGTCAAGTACCTTTTTATATTTATGGACGCTTGTCCTATACGGAATTTTAACTTTTAGTGAAAGAAAAACAGTAAACCTTTTTTGATTTACTGTTTTCATAAAACATATTTTCTTGACTATTATTTCTCATTCATATTTTTTTAATAAGCTGTTGAATACAATTACTCCTATACAAATTTGACTAATTAAATATGCTCCTAAGTATACTACAATGTGTTCGGTATCCATAATATCTAATACACCAAGAATTGAATACACCATGATAGAAATAGCTATAATCAACATTCCAATCCAATAAGTATATTTTCCTGCTTTATCCCTCAATTTTTGTTTTAGTTCATCTTGCTGTTCTATTTCTTCAATCTCCAATTTTTGTTGATACTTTTCCTTATTCTTTTGCCAATAAAAATATCGAGTTATAGTAACTATGCCACTACCTCCCAAAGCACCTGTCATACCATAAAATATCCCTGACATCTTATTGTCAAAAGCAATAGCTACATACAATGATATTCCGGCTAATATAATGTAAATTAGACCATAAATTAGATTACTTTTTTTCATGATTTTCCTCCTTTTCATAAGTAAATACTTCCTCTATTGTCTTGTTGAAATAAAGTGCTATTTCAAATGCTAAATCTAAAGATGGATTATATTTACCATTTTCTATCGCACTAATAGTCTGCCTTGAAACTCTTAATTCTTTTGCAAATTCTTCTTGAGTTAAACCATTCAGTTTTCTCAGTTCATCTAAATTGTTTTTCAAACACACCACCTTCCTTTTATCAAGTTTCCTTTACATTATAATTGTAACTTCTTTTCTTCATATTGTCAGGTTTCCTTTACAAAAAATCATAACCCTATCTCGTTACTTTTTACCTGTGATAGTTCCTTTGAATGCTCCTGTAACTGCTCCATACAGGTTTTAACTTTTTCTGCCTGTGCTACTTCTTCTCGTATCTCTAATATTTGATTGTATAGGCTCTTTTTCTCTTTCTTCAAAGTGGCAACTTCTGATTTCCATTTACTGATGGCTAAGGTTTTACTTTCTCCTAAATGGTCTTTCAAATATTTCTTAGCACTTTCAAATAAAATGAGTTCTGCTGTATGCTCATTATAAAAATCTTCCTGTCTGCTTTTCTTAGTTTGGGTATAGGCTTTGTAGGTATCCTTGTACTTCAAATATTTTTCTGACTGGTCTATGAGTTGCGTTTTTTCATCAATCTTCTTCTCGGTATCTTTTAAGGCTCTTGTGGTCTTATAGTTCTTATCTCTAAGGATAACTATATTTTCTTTAAGCTCGGATAATGAAGTGATGTTTTTCTCTTTGAGTAGCTGATAACTTTCAATATATTTCTCTAAGTCTGCATTATTCTTATCTGCGTTTTTACGGATAAGATTTTCCAAAACTGATAACAGATTTTCTTTGGTTGGGAGGGTAGACTTTATATTTTCATTTTCTACTTTTTCTTCTTTTCCTATTCCTCTTATCCAACTTAACAAGGCTTTTATTCTTCTTGAGATTTCTCTTAAAATCATATTTTGATGTTTGATTTCTCGGTTGATATTTCCTCTGTCGGTGGCTATGCTTTTCTTTTCCATTTGAGTAGCCGATACTCCTAAATGAATGGTCGGTATTTGCTCTATGCCCTGTCTTTCATAAGAACGGTGATCCACTTTTTCTTGTATACTGTTTTCTTCCAAATATTTGTTTGTAATATCTGCCCATGCATTTCGCCACTCTTCTGCTTTGTCTTGCTCATTCCAATCTGTTGTATTGATTTTTCTTGTTTTGTAATTGCCGTTTTTGAGTTTTACTTTTTCTCCGTTTTCATCAAGGATATATTCCTTTTTTGATTTTGCTCCCCATGTTGTATCTTCATTTAGTGGTCGCATGGTAAGTAGGATATGTGCGTGTGGGTTTCCGTCATTTTTATCGTGTATAGCAATGTCGGCACACATACCTATTTTTACAAAATTTTCTTTTACATACTCTCTTACAAGCTCTATCTGTTTTTCTCTATTTAATTCTTTAGGCAATGCAATTTCTATTTCTCTTGCAAGCTGTGAGTTTTTACTTTTTTCTATTTTCTCGACACTGTTCCATAAGACAGAACGGTTTGAAAATTCTTCAGGTGCATTTTGCGGTAATAGAATTTCGGTATAGGCTATTCCGCCTTTTCTTGTAAAGTCATGGACTATTCCGTCATATTCGTTTTTTATCTTTTCGCCACTACGATAGGCGGAAGCTGCTACTGCACTTTTGCCTTTTCCTCTTGAAATAATCTTTATACTAAGATGATATATAGCCATAAGAAAAAACCTCCTCTCTTTTTTAATGTGGGGACGATGGCGATGATAAAGACTTACTAAAAAAAATCGGATTGCTTTTTATCCGATTTCTTTTAGGAAGTACACAAGGGGTAGGAAATTTATTTCCGTAGGGGAGTGTAGATCCCCTGTATCAGCGTTAGCTGATATGCCCTCTGCAAGAGCCTTCGGAGAACGCACGCGCCTGTTAAGGTGTATATGTGCGCCCTTGTAAACAAGGGACTATTCCACTGTTTCCATTTCTTCCTCTTGATTTTCGCTTTCTTCTCGCTTCTCTATGATTTTTAAGATTTTTTGATTGATTGCTTCTTTGATAGTTGAAAATGAGATTAGTTGATAGAATTCATCTTTTGTAAAATCCTTGCTTTCGGTAAAGATACTTTCAAAGACTGCTCCTTTTTCATAAAGCCTTTTATCCCTCTTTTTGCGTTCTTCCTGTTTCTGTTGATTGATGAGCTTTTTTCTTTTGTTTTGTAACTGCTTGATTTCTTCTTCTGCCATTAAAATTTTTTCATCTATGTTTTTCATTTTCTGTTTTCCTTTCTTCTTAATTTTGAGCAAGAAAAAAACAGTAAACCTTTTTTGATTTACTGTTCTGTGTTAGTTTTTATTAAATTATCAATTAGTTAAAAATGGATTAACCAGTTTTATCCACTCTAATGGTAAATACGCTGATAAATATCCATGATTATAACCTTTAGCTTCGTAGAGAATACAATCAGGATGCATTTTTTGAAATAGCTTAGCCGATTCCTTAACGCAACCCATTTCTTTTTCACCATAAATATATAGAACCTGCGCTTTGCTTTCTGTAATAGAATATTTAAGCCTATATTCTCCCATATATGTTTGATACATAGTCACCAATGTTTTAATCGGCATCCTTGGCATATCCTCCATATAATAGCCTTCTATTTCTTCCGAATAAGCCATATTGGGATACATTTTTTTCATTAAACTCAACTGAATTTTACATGCATATTTGCTAAACATAAGTTTTCCGAATAATTTTACAATAATTGTACTAACCCTTGCCAGCTTGGGCTGAGGAATACAAATACTACCATCTATTATTGCTTTCTGAGCTATATCACTATTTAGCGATAATAACTCAATGGCAATTTGACCTCCCAAAGAAACACCTCCCACAGCAAACAATTTTCCATCGCAATTGTTTTTTATATAGTCCATAATTTGATGTGCGGAATTTTCAGTTGAAATATACTCTTTTTGATATTCTTCTCCATGACCATCAAGTGTTGGTAAAATCACATGATATGTATCGGATAATATACGAGCTTGCCGAAGATAATTCCACCAGGAATTACCTCCGCCGTGTATCAATAATATATGTGGAAATTTTTTATCACCAAATTCATGAATTATCATATTCCAAAACCTCTACAAACTCAAATTTGTTAGCTAATAAGTTTACTCGCTAACTTATACACTTGATTTATTTCTTTGTTTTCTAACTTCCAGTTATTGAGTTCAGCCTTAATTAACTCCGGCAATTTTTTGCTAATATCCCTTAAAGCATTTCCTACTGATTTCCTAACATATTCACTCGTATCTTCTTTTAAGTTGGCAATTCGTCTAATAGCTTCATTCGGATTATCTTTGAAATATGGTCTGCTCGTCCATATTCTCAGTCCCTCTGTAACTGCTCTCCTTGTATTAGGATTATTATTTTTTAACCATTATATAACACATATCGATAACCTCCACTATTTAATTTCTTGCTTTCTTAGGCACATTTTTGCTCTTTTCTACTAATTGTATTCATACCTCTAACAACAATAATTGCTAAGAAAAAAGACAATATGTCAGAAACGGGTTGGAGCAAATATATCCCAAACTTCCCATATAAATTAGTAAGTAAATATAAAAGAGGGATGTAGAAAATACCTTGCCTTGAAATCGAAATTATCAACGACCAAAAGTATTTCCCTATATTTTGCATTAACATACTACTTATCGCATAATAGGCTAACAAAGGAATGGATATACATTGCATTCTAAGAATTTGTACTCCTATAGAGATAACTTCTCTGTCCTTCGACATCAATGTAATTAAATACTCTGAAAAAATATATATCACTACTGTTGAGATAACCAAAAATCCTGTGCCAATAACAGCTGTCAATTTAAATGACAATCTAACTCTATCATATTCTTTTGCTCCATAATTCATTGCACAAATAGGTTGAAATCCTTGCCCCCATCCAATCATAATCATATAAGCTATGGCAACTATTCTTGAACTTACGGTTAATGCTGCAATAATACTGTCCCCAAAGCTTGCTGCAACTCTATTCAATAAAATGAGGGAAACACTTGTAATTGCTTGCCTAGAAAAGTTAGGCATTCCTCCTACAAGAATATGGTATATGCGTTCTTTACTACATTTGACATTTTTCAAAGAAACAGGAATATTACCATTTCTTTTCGCCAACATAGTAAGTGAAATACAAGCAATTATTTGCCCTGTCAACGTTGCAATTCCAGCTCCAACAAACCCGAACTTGAATATAAACATAAATACAGGATCAAGAACCATATTGCTGAACATTCCTAAAAGTAAACCTGTCATTCCATCTTTTACATTTCCACAAAGCCTCAGTTGATTATAAATAGTAATAGAATACAGACTAAATGGAACGCTTATTATAATCACCTTTAAATACTGAGTAGTAAATTCAAATAAGTTAACAGAAGCATTCCCACCAATGAACTTTGTCAAGTCTGATATAAAAATCCATGACATTATAGCTATCAAAAATCCACTTATAATAGAAAATGCTATTCCTATGGAAGAAATAATTGTCGCCTCTTCTTCATCTTGTTCTCCAAGTTTTTTAGACATAATATTACCGCTACCATATCCAAACCAAAAACCAATAGCCTGAATAATACTCACGAAGCTAAAAACAACACCAATAGCGGCCGTCATCGATTTATCATTTAAAAGTCCGACAAAAAAAGTGTCTGTCAAATTATAAATAACCATAATTAGCATACCAACAATTGTTGGAACAGACATTTTTACTATCAAAGGTAAAAGTGGTTCACTTAAAATCTTTTGCCTTCTCAATTCTTTTTGATCTATTTGATTTTTTGATTTCATATCAGCAACCTTTGACCTCGCCGGTATTACCATCTACTTGTATGGTATCTCCATCTTTGAATTTAGTAGTTGCAAAACCAACTCCAAGAACTGCCGGTATATTATATTCTCTTGCAACAATTGCAGCATGGCTCAAAGCAGAACCTGTATCTGCCACAACAGCACTTGCCAGCTTAAATAATGGAGTCCATTCAGGATCTGTAAGATGACAAACTAATATATCTCCTTTTTTCATTTTATAAAATTCTTTGGGACTATTTATTAGACACACCTTTCCAACTGCAATGCCAGTGCTTCCGCTTACTCCTTTTAAGACATCACCATCTGTTTTAAAAATCAATAACTTTGAAGCTTCCCAAACTTTTACTGCTAAAGGAAATTTTTCGTTTCTCCTATTTATTTTTTCCTTATCTGATTCATTTAAATTACCTCTGTTAATTACTTCCAACAGTTCTTTATGAAAAAGATTAGCCACTCCAGTTTCTATATTTTCATCACCCAAGAGTATAAAGTTAATTCTTTTAACACACTTTCTCACATAATAAAATAGTGTTTCCCACAAATATTGACTTTCTTCACGAACCACATGAAAATATCTAAAATATTTTATCTGTTTTTCTACATCCTGATACTTTCTACCATAGATTTCCTTTACGCTCTCCATAAGCTTAGAAAAATCCTTTATATCGTTACTTTCATTACTATTTACATTTAATATAGGTCGTAATATATTTATCAGCCTATCAGGATCCTCAAGAAATGTTTTTGCAGATAAACAATAACAGTTATAATCAGATTTAAAGCCATTATCTTTCATAAACTTATCTGATATATTCTTAAAATAATTGTACTTTTTATATAATTCCTTAAAATTATCTCCGGAAATTATTGCTTTTTTTAAAGCTTCATTTTTTCTTATCTCACGAGCCATTTTATAGACATCATTTGTAACCACTGATGTTTTATTATCTAAGTCCCAATAAAAATCAAATGATGAATGATTGCTATTTACTTTTTTTATTATTTTGGTAAATTTCTTGCTATTTAAAACTGATGGAAATAATGCATATTTGAATCTATCATAAGCAAGCTTTTGCAAAAGAACATAACTTTCTTCTAAGAAATTTCCACACTCCGTTAATGTCATATTTTCAAAATTTAAGTGCTTAATTTCTTCTATTTCAACTTCATATATATTCATAAAATCTTTGCACTTCTTATAACAGAACTCAAAATCTTTCATGTTCTTTAAAATATTAAAAAGTTTAAAAATATTCTTTCCAATTCGCTTTCCGTCATCAGAAAAAGTTTGTATGCCATCATCATTTATAATTGGATTTCTTGGTAAAATAATTCCACCTTCTGACAAAATGTTTACTTTCTGATCATTAATTGCCATCAAATAATCGAAATCAAGGACTCTATGTGCAAAAGGCATTTTTTCTAAAAAGAATGACATCACTTCTTGTGTATCCTTTTTGATTTTTTTACCCTTTATATACTTCTCTATTAAATCATTGCCAGTTATATCATTCTTGGAATTTTTTAATGTGGTAATCGCTCTCGCTTGTAAAATATAGACAATATCATTTTTGATAGCCCATTCAATATCCATAGGCATACCATAGTGTTTTTCAATCTCTAAACCGCACTTCATAAGTTCAAGTGTTTCTCTATCATTTAATGCACGAGTTTTTCTTTTATCAGAGTTTACCGATACTTCAACAGTTTCCTTATCCCCGTATATAATTTGAGTTTCCTTGCTTCCAATATTTACTTCGATTATATTTCCAGATTTGTCAATAATGTAGCTATCCGCTGTAACTCTTCCACTTACAACGCTTTCTCCTAAGCCAAAGCTTGCATTTATTTGCATCTCATTATCTTTTTTGTTTACTGGGTTTACAGTAAATAAAACTCCTGATTTTTCACTCTCTATCATTTCTTGAATAACAACTGCAATAGAAACTGAAGTTTGATCATAACCTTGATGAAATCTATAGCTTACAGCTCTATTCCCCCAAAGTGAAGCATAACAATTACGCACCCCATTTAATACACTTTCAATACCTTGAACATTTAAATAAGTTTCTTGTTGCCCTGCAAAACTAGCATCCGGTAAATCTTCTGCCGTTGCTGAAGAACGCACTGCAACTCTTGTATTATTTCCAAGATTAAAATATTTTTCTCTTATTGCATTTTCCAATTGCTCAGGAAATTTTCCAGACTTTATCTTTCCTCTAAAATGCTCAGCTTCATTTAGAAGTTTTCTTTCATCTACTACTGATTTTTTAATTCCATTCTCAATTAGAATGTCAATCCCATTTACTTTTAAAAAATCTCTATATGCGTCTGCTGTTATAACAAATCCACTTGGAACATTTATTTTAGCCGAAGTCATTTCTCCAAGATTAGCACCCTTACCTCCAGCAACTAATATATCTTCCTTTTTTATCTCATTAAAATCCAGAATCATTGCTATCACCTTCCTTTATTCAATTAAATTTCTATATATTTAAAAACAATGCTTTGTATATAGATATTAAGCACTTCTTCAAAGGTATCTTTATTAAAATGGAAATAATTTGAACATAGAACGAAGCTGCCAACAAAGGCATTTGATAAGCCTTGCTTATCTACGCTTTTTACTACATTATTTTTGTACCAATAATCTATTAACCTATCCAAAAAATCCCCATATAGATGTTCTACTCTATTCACTTTCTTTGAATCTTGACTTGCAAATATTCTAAATGCCTCTTGATAAATTGGTTGAGTTTTAATTTTCTCAGTCATATCTATTGAATACTTAAAAATTACCTCTGAAATGAATTTTTTAGGATTCGTAAGTGAATTTGAAAACTCTTTTTCAATGTTCTCCAATTTTTGTATTGACCTATATGCCATTAAGTCAATGACAAGAGATTCTTTATCTTTCCAAAAATTATAGAAACTCCCTTGAGCTATTCCGACTCTTTTTGTCAATTCCGAAATACTAAGTGATTTTGTACCTTTCTCATGAAATAAATCAAGAGCGGTTTCCATAATACTTTCTTTGATTTTTATCTTTTCTTCTTCTGTAAATGCCTTTCCCATATTTTTATCCTCCAAAAGTAGTTTATTTTTTCTGTGAATTTCTATCTTTTTATTCATAGATATTATAACTCTGTCAACAGTGAAAATCAATGAATATTATTTTTTATATTCACTGGCTGTCTAGAATTGAATAGATCGTTATAATTAGGCATAGTATAGTTATTAATTGATATCTAGCTTAATGCTTGTTTTACAAATCATTCTTTTGTAGCAAGCACAGTAAGTGTGCGGACGCTTACGAAAAAATTAATGGAGCAGCCCTTTACGGAATGCTCCATTTTTTTACGCACCTAACCACACGAAAGTTTACTTAAGTGTTTGGTAGGTGCTATGCAAGGACTTCCCAAGAGCTAATATAGTTAGCGATTGGTTGAAGCCTACTGCTAATTTTAACCTTGTTAGGGAAAACCCTAAGACCCCGAAATATATTTTATAAAGGAGAATAAAATGGCAAATAGATTTAGAAATGAAAGGATAGAAATAAAACTAACTAAGGAAGAAAAAGAAGCTTTTGAAAAGAAAATGAAACTTGCAAACTGCAAAACTATGTCCCACTTTCTTAGGAAATGTGTATTAGAAAAAGAGATTTATGTAGTAGATTTAGAACCATTTCGAAACCTACAATGGCTGCTTTCAAATGCAACAAACAATGTAAATTAGATAGAATTGTTATATAAATTTCAAATTTAAATAATTAAAGAATTTTGTTTTTGGTTCAGCAAACTATTATCATAAAAAAACTTAAAAATACATATTTCTTATTTAAAAATGTTTTTTCTTATTTTAATATTCTAGAAATATTATAGCTGCTATTACACGGATAATCTTTCTCTAATATAAGAAATCAATTCTGGTGGTGTATCTGCATATGCAGACAATTCTGAAATTATGTCATATAAATTAGCATGTATTTTTCTTTTTTTCGAAAAATATTTTCTATTACATTTTTTACCTGCATCTTGAAATACATCTCTAAAAACAGGTGTTAGTGCTTGAGTAAAATACTTCCCTCTTATTTTACTTACTGGATTTAATCTTAAATTTTCTATCTCTTTGTTGATTTCAGACTCTTTAATTTCAAGTGAATTTTTAACTAATTTCTCAAGGACTTCTATTTGACAAATATTCTTAATGGTACTATATTCTTTTAAATTTGACATTTGTATATGCTCAATACCTTGTTTAGATTTTTTGATTTGTAATGAATACCAAGCATTCGCATAAATAATCTCTTCAATAATTTTATCTCTTCTACTTGTTATATGATTATAAACAACTTTAAAGTCTAAATTATCATATTCATTTTCTTCAGAAATCCCAATTACTCCTATTAATATTCTCTTTATTGCAGAATTCGTAAAATAATTATTCTCTATTGAATAGGACGATGTTACATATATGCTATCAGGTATATTTTCATTATTGTCATAATCACGATCTATAAAATACATGTTTTTTTTAAATCTCCAATCGCGGTTTGATTTGAAATCATATTATGAACTGCTATAACATTATTTTTACAATTACAATGAAAAACGCTATATTCTTTATCTAAAATATACGAAGATATTCTACTAATATAATACTTAAAATCATCCTTGCCTTCAAAAAATAAAAATATGTCTTTCTTACTCTTTGAGGTTATATAACTTTGAAAAATAGACTCTATACAGTCAGATTCATTCTCCATAAAATTCAATAAACCCACAGGTCTACACCTCCCTATACTTATCAAGTTCAATAACGAATTTTCTATATTCATTTTTGAATATAAAAGGAGAATGTGTCGTTGCAATCATTAATCCAATTTTTTGAGAGTCAAAAATATCCTTCAAGAATTCTTTCTGCCACTCTATTGATAACGATATCTCTGGTTCATCAATTATAAATATACAAGGTGTTACTACGTCCAAATAAACTTTAGAGAAAATAGAAATAACCTGTTTTTCTCCTGAAGATAAATCTTCAAAATCAATTTTCCTATTATTAAAATCATAAACATTCATTGTTAAAAGCGATTCATCATATACTATTTTTTTACCAGATAAATACTTTGTACAAACATCAGAAAATTTTCTAAGTTTTGAATCTAATGGTTTTTGTTCATCATATATTTTTACTAATTTTTGTAAATAATATAATAAGAATTCTATATTAGGCATTAGGTTACCTTTTCCTGAATTATTGATGAAATTTTTTAAACTATCAATATTATCGATTCTTTCCTCGCCAATTCTTTTTATTATTACATCTACTTTATGCATATCGATTCTATTATATTCACTAAGATATTCTCTTACATTTTTCTTCAGTAACTCACTAATGATATTTGCATTCATTTCTATATATGCTGTATTTGCATCTTTTCTCATTTTATTTAGCAAATTACCTATTCTGTTCTTGACATCATTCATTCCAAATCCCATGTATTTTGGTGATAACTCATATCTATTGTACTCATCTCTACGATTTAGAAAAACTTTATCCAAACCAACTTCCACTCTTCTATACGTTGGATAAAAAAGAACGTCTTCTTCTAGTGCATCTTTTATTTTATACAAAATTCTAGAAAGATCTTCATATTGTAACTCTTTTAATTCTTGCAATATATACATAATCTTCTTATTTTTGATTAAGTCAATCTCATTACCAAAATATCTATAGGTTAATTCCTCAATTAGATCTAAATCAATATATTGTTTATATTCAAAATCCTTCCTTAATTTTATGGAATAACTTCTTGGCAAATACATTGATATTTCTTCGAGTAAATTTTCTATTCTTCTAGAATATTTATTATTTTTACTATTAACTTGAAAATATTGTTCTCTATCTATTTCATATTTTTCTCCCGAAATACTAACAGTCACTTTTTTAAAATTAATATCCATTAATATATTTTTATCGCTAGTCAAAATTGCAACTATTATATTCAATATAGTTGTTTTACCAACACCATTTTCAGATACCCATATAGAAATATCATCTTTAAATTTTATCAAATAATTATATTTTCCAAATAGCCCTTCTATTTTTATGCTTTCAAGAGATGTTAAATTAATATGATTATTCAATTTTTTATTAATGTTTATCTTATTTAAAACATCTATTATATCTTTATCACTTAAATCAATCTTATCTAAATCACTTAGTGAATCAATGTCATTTAATAGCAAATAGTTTCTTAATTGTTCATTTGTAAGTGCATATTCCTTGGCTATTTCATCTATACTTCCATATTTTTTCACTTATACATCCTCCTTAATTTTATTCCTTTAGCTATTTCTTCAATTTCACGATCTAAGAAAATCACAAATATATCGGTTGTTACATTTTGTCCATTCTTACTTTTATAATATTAACTTTTCCAAATTTTGCTATTTTTATCAATTTCTTTTTGTCATATCCAAATCTATTAGTTCTTTAAATAATCTTATATAAATAAAAGTTCTCAATATACCCAATGTTTAAGACTTGTATTTATTATATTATACCATTAAATATCCGTTTAATATAAAACGTTCTCTTTAAAAGAACATTTAAATTTAACAAAAGAACTAAAATAATTTCACTTCTCTAATACTTAATATTTTCTTGTCTATGATTTGCCAGACAGTGTCCGTTAAATTACATTTCATTAATTCTATTTGAAATAATTCTCACTACGTCAACAACCTTATCAAACTTCAGATTTCCAATATACTTATTTTCACTGAGATATACATCCCACAAGGATCTTAGGTATGAATCTTCTTTTATATCCTCGATTATTTCCTTATAGTCTTTCATTATCTCCTGACTTTCTCTTTTCTTTGAGGTTCTCTCTATTGCTTCTTTTAAAATTTTATAATCTATCTCATCTTTTTTTAGTTTGTAGAGGGTGTATAGGTCATAAAAGTCTCTCATTCGTGTTGTTGTTATATTTCTTCTGATTATGGTTTCGTATTTTTCAGCTAAAGTTGTTTCTAATGGATATGCCATTATTTTTATATTTTCTTTGCTAAAGATACATGGATAGGTGTATTCTATTTCTTTTGGTGTTATTGCATCTCCTGTTGTTAGGTCTAGTTTCATAGGGTTTTTGGTCTTACCAACATTTGCTGTTAGTGAAATTCTAAAGTTTTCGTACTCATCTTCTTCTCTTATATAAGAGATATCTTTCATTTCAAATTTTATTCCATCATCGACATCTATATTTATAATTTCATCTACGATTTCTTTTATTTTTTCTTCTTTTAGGGCTATGCCTTTAATGGTTGTGTCCATGTCCATAGTTGTTCTGTTTTCAATGCCAATCAAAGATGATATAAGAAATCCTCCCTTTATTACAAAATTGTTTTTTATTGTGATTTAGATAGTCTTTCTAAAAATCTTTCAAAGAAATATATTTGCAGAACTTCTTGCGACTTTAGATTTTTCTTCTCTGCAAGACTTCTTATCTTGCCCTTTATACTCTCGATATTAATCACGATAATACCTCCATATATTTCCTAATTTCATCTTCTATTTTAAATAGTCTACTGTATTTTATGAGTCGTCTTAGATTTTTATTTGGTGATTTAAAGTATCTTTTTAAGGCTTCTGTAAAAATCTGTTTATCTATTTTTTCTCTGTCGATTATGATGTCGCAAATTGTTCGATCTATATCATAAACTGGTATGAGATTGCCTTGCGGTGATTTTATTTCTGTCTTTCCTATTTCGTATAAATTTTTTTTTACATAGTGAACTTGTAGATCTTCGTACCTCTTTTTGATATGGCTGGCATTGTAGCCTTGGGGTACAGATATATGAAATACATTTGGAGTTCTGTCGGATAGGTCGTAGAGGTAGAGCGCTGTTTGATGGGAAAATATAATTCGATTACTATTGGATGATATTAGAACAAAATCATCTATTACTTTGCCTTTTAGTTGATATAGTCCTGGTCTTAATCTTTCTAATTGTCCAATTCTCGTTAATTCTGATAAATTATGCCTGGTATATCCTAGTTCTTCTGCTTCTTTGTTGGTGATTATTAAATTTTCTTGTATATACTCTTTAAGTGTATTCATAGTCCGCCTCCTCTCATTTACGCTTTTATTATAAGTTATAAAAGCGAATATGTAAAGTTGGCTCGTGATTGTTTTATATTTTGAAAAGGATGTAACGAATCCTTACTCCCCTTCAATAAAAAAAGAGCAGCTTTTACGCTACTCTTATAGAAAGGACAAAATGAGTTAATTATATTTTTTGTGTTTCCTCATACCAGCCTCAAAACTACTCTTACGTCCATGTAGTTTTTTTGAGTCTTTTTGACGTATCCTTCTTCATCTCTATCAAAGACAAAATGCTTATAAAACTGCTTGAAATGCAGGATTTCTAAGTTTATATCTTTTGTATCAACGCTATAGCTTCCACGTGTGTCAAGACTACCCTGATGATAACACTACATCAAGAACTTGGTCTGCACGCTCGTTGCACGATGGAAGTTGGCAAAGGAAAGGATGCTTGAGAAAAAACATCCAGTATGCTTTTAGAAAAGCATAAAAAACTACAAACACTTATCGGTTCATACGTCATAAATACCTATATAGTTATAAAATTGCTCATGCAACCGCCTCATTTCATCCGGAGCCTTTATTGAATGTCGGTACATAAACTTTTCTCCAAAACGGCTTCGAAAAATAATCCCAAGAATAAACCCCATAATGGAGCATGGAAGAATTTGTAAAAACTTCATTTTTATCGGAACAGGTTTAATTCCTTTTGTTTTAACATTAAAAAGATTTCTTCTGATTTGCTTCGCTGTTTTATTCATTAATACACGATCGTTTCCGGCATGCTCAGGATCATCTGAATGATAATAAGCATCTGCAATCGGCACGACCATTGCAAGATGACAAATCTGCCATGAATGCATGTCTTTTACAACTTGGCATGGAATCATTGCTGATCGGAACAAATCGAACAGTTCTTTTTCACGACCACCTGACATGCCGATTGTAGTTGGCTGAATAAAGCGAGGCGTAAGGGCTGCATCCAAAATATCTCCGTCAAAGCCGCCGCCGGCACCCGGGAAAGCAGGGAGGATACGTCCTTTTCCACAAATCTTTTCCCATGTATCATACGTTTCTAAAGAATTTACCATAGTTACAATGACAGGACTTATATTAGCTTTCAGTTCCGCCAAAGCAATATGTAACTGATTTTCTCTTACCGCAAGCAATATAAAATCATAACTGTCTAACGGCAGCAGTCGAGATAAAACGGATACTTTGGCAGTCCGAATCTCATTATTTTTTTTATACCTTAGCCCATACATCTGTAATTCTTTCAAACGATTTCCACGAGCATATACGGATACATCTGCTCCCGCTTCGGAAATCAAAGCCGCATAAAGACTTCCTATCACTCCTGCACCATAAATCAATACTCTCATCTTCACGGTCCCTTTATGTTTCTTCCTAAATTTCGATGTATTTTACGTATCCAAACAAAAGCTCACTATCCATTTAGATAAATGACCCGAAAATTCATCTTCATAATATTCCAACAATCAAAGCCTGAACCGCCGCTACAAACGATATGATCAAAAACGGAGTAACTACAAAATGTTCCTTGATTGCCAAATGCTTCATCCAATTACTGAATTCATAATCCGGATGTCCCTCTGTCCCCTGAATGACGATTTTATCCTTATATTTCCCTTGGAACAACAGACAATCCAACAAAAAGAAATCTCCTAAGTTTAATATGCTCCACTGAATATACCCCATCCAAAAAAGATTCCAAAAGCCCGAAATGCCTGAATGTATAAGACTTGCTATGGAATATATGAAACAAATCCCGCAAATTACAATTGTTATAATGAAATTTATATTTTTCTCTTTTTTTTGATACACTTGTTCCCAAACATTCCCACTCCACATATCGGGCATTTTACAATTCCAGAAAGCAAGTGTGTGCGTGTATCTTTTCCTTTATCCACATGCTCATATTTCTTTACTTGAGATTTTAGCTTAACCTGAGCAGCTTGCCAAACTTCATCGGAAACTATAGCTTCATGTATCCCTTCAGATATTAGATATTCATCTTGTTCAACCTGCTTATATTCATTTCTTGTACCATGAACTTTTTCTAAAGTTCTTCTTCCAAATACTATTTTCCCATTATATACAGGATTCTTTAATATCTTTCTTATAAGACCTGCATCAAACAAAGGATTCTTACCATTCTGTCTTGGGATTTTTCTAATTCCATGATTCTCTAAGTATTTAGATAGCCCATTGGCTCCTATCGTAGTATTTACATACTGGTCGAAAATCGTTCTTATTGCAACTGCCTCTTCCTCATTTATAAACAGCTTGCCATCTTCAAGTTTATATCCATACGGAGCAAAGCCACCATTCCATTTTCCTTCCCTTGCTTTTTGAATGCGACCTTCCATTGTTTGAATATGGATGTTTTCTCTTTCTATTTCAGCCACAGCTGATAAAACAGTAATCATTAGTTTCCCGGCATCTTTAGATGAATCAATACCATCTTCAACGCAGATAAGATTAACTCCATAATCCTGCATTATCTGAAGTGTAGAAAGAACATCAGCGGCATTTCTTGCAAATCCTGATAACTTAAACACAAGAACAAAAGACACTCCATCTTTTCCGGATTTTATATCTTCCATCATTCAATTGAACTGTATTCTACCTTCAATAGATTTGCCAGACTTTCCGGCATCTTCATACTCTCCGACAATTTCGTAATCGTTGTAAATAGCAAAGGCCTTCATTCGTGATTTTTGTGCCTCTAACGAATACCCCTCTATCTGTATTGACGTAGATACTCGTGTATAGAGGTATACTTTTATTTTTTCTTTTGACATAGCATTAACCTCAATATAACTTTTCTATATCATATATAGTTTAGGATTTTTGAATTTAAGTTTGGACTATCATTTCAAGTATATTATAACGCTTTTATTAGTCCGTCTCAATTTGTGTTTTTGCCATGTCAAAACCATTTTTCATCTCTTGATTTTTTACTGGCGTTGGATCGGGCAGATTATCTAAATCTAAAACACCAGCATATTTTGTAATCAGATTTGCAATTAAATCAGCCAGTCCATTCCAGTCACTATCCACAGATACCCCTCCTTCCTTTACAAACTTTCTATAATCAAAATATGTTTTCTTCTATATTTTAAGTTTAACGACTTTGGTAGGTGCTTGGCAGCAACATAGGAATCTCACCTCCGCCTCTTATTCCAGACGAGCCGGCTTAAACTATTGAAGTCTCATTATCACTACTTGTTTCATCGAACAGGTTGCCACATCTGTTTTTATGTATTCTTATTTGTCGCTCGCTTTCTTGTTTCCTTGATTTCTCAGTATTCATAAAACCAAAATTTCTTTCAGCAGAAAGGTCATGGCATAAGTCATAATCCTCCACAAGTAGATAAAGTCCTACCTTTGGTCTACTCAGTTGTCAAGGAACAATTATTTGAAAGGGACTTTTCTTTGTATTCTTTTCATTTGAAATAGGCAATCTTCACTATCATCAATAAAATACAGGAAGTCAAACTTCCCTTCACTTTACATAAGGACAGATTGACCCCCCTTGGTTACCGAATTTTTAATTTATTTGATAAAATTTTTCGGTTTTCCATTAATTTTGTTTTTTATAATTTAAAAATCACGATATAAAAGCGACTAAGTTATTTTATTCTTAATCGCTTCAAAAATTGTCTATATGTGCTTTACAAAGCTTTTTAATTCTTAAATGTCGGTTGCTTTTAATCGTTTACTTTTTTTACAATCTCCAGCTTGCAGCTCGCTCTCTTGCCTTGATAAATGCTGAATAAATTCCTTCTCTATTTATCAAATCGTTATGTTTGCCTTCTTGAACCAATTTACCGTCATCAATCACTAGTATCTGATCGGCTTTTTTCACCGTTGAAAGTCTGTGAGCTATCGAAACTACAGTGTGTCCTTTGGACAATTCCTCAACCGCGGCCAAAATCTCATATTCATTTTCAGGATCAACGGAGCTAGTCGCTTCATCTAAAAGAATAATAGGTGCATTTTTAAGTAATGCTCTAGCAATAGAAATTCGTTGTTTTTCACCACCGGAAAGAGAACTGCCACCCTCACCTACCATGGTGTTATAGCCATCAGGAAGTTCCATAATAAAATTATGGCAACGAGCCTTTTTAGCAGCTTCCACTACTTCTTCATGACTTGCCTTAGGATTTGCAAAGCGAATATTATTCTCTATAGTATCTTGAAAAAGATAAACATTTTGGAAAACAAGTGAAAGATTTTTCAGTAAACTTTCTACTTTATAATCTCGTATATCCCTATTTCCTAATCTTATTTCACCACTGTCAACATCATAAAAACGAGAGATCAAATTGATTATTGTCGTTTTTCCGGATCCTGACGGTCCTACGATAGCTGTCTTTGACCCTTGTGGAATAGTAAATGAAAGGTCTTTTAAAACAGGCTTCCCTTTGTCGTAACTAAAGCTCACCTTATCAAAGACGATATCCTGATTTTCCATAACTTCCAAAGTCCCGTCACTTATTTCAGGAATATCTAAAACCTCATCCAAATATTGCATATTGGCAGGATTCTTAACCATGAGGATGGCTGCATTTTCAAGTTGTTTTAAACCGCCGAAAATCATAAAGCCGGCAGCTGAAACAGTAAGCGCTTGTGGTAATAAAACTTCCCCTTTCGTATAAAGATAACAAGAAAATAATGTAACAAGTAGACTCGAAAGATTAATAACAGTAGAAAAAATTCTTGCATAAATAACAAAGACGATTTCAAAATGTACTTGAGAGAGTCTAAGTTCTTCAGAAGCATTTTCCAATTTAGAATGTATTTCTTCAACAACACCTTCATCTGCAAACGGAAAACTGCGAAGCACAGGAATCCCGCTAATGCTATCAACTAACGCATCACCCACCTTTGTAATAGCTGCATGCTCACGTGCAACCTCTTTTTTTGCTTGATTAATCATAAGAGACATGCATAGCCAAATAAGAATTAAACAAATTAAAGTTAAAAATCCAATTTTAGTATTTACACCGAACATCCCAACCAACAGAAAAAAGGATATTGAAATGCCTGAAATCGCAAAGTCGATACTCATTGCAGAGTAATTTTCAAGACTCTTCATAACATTGGTAAATGCCGCCATAATTCTTGATAGGCTTTGTTCTGCAAAATATCCCATAGGCGCCTTTTTAAGTTTTTCGCCAACTGCAAGTCTGTAGTCCTTGAAAATGCCAAAGAAAACACCGTCACTAAGACCACTTTTCGCCCAGCCTGTCAAAAAATTAAAAAGAAAGGAAGCAAAAAGCACTCCGAAAATTGTCCAAATATGCTCCCTTGTAGTTTCATTCATCCAACCGAATGCAAGAAAGAGAGCGAAAAATCCAAACAGCATTGAAGCATTTTGCAGAAAAATAAGAAACATTCCTGCCTTAAGACGATTTTTATACTGTCCTGCCAGTTTGAATGATAATCTTATAAACTCCATGTCTTATTCCTCCCCTAAATATTGTTTCCACAGGCTTGCATAAAGTGGCTCTTCCATCAGTTCTTCATGTTTACCCTTGGCTATAATTTGACCTTTATCGATTAGAATTATTTGGTGTGCCTGCTTGATTGTATTTAACCTATGAGCAACCATCACAAGATTTTTCCCCTTTACTAGATTCGATATTGCTTCTTGGATGAGAGCTTCATTCTCAGGATCGGCATAAGCTGTCGCCTCATCCAAAATAATGGTTGATGCAGGTTTCAAAATTGCTCTTGCAAGGGTTATCCGTTGTCTTTCACCGCCTGACATTGCTCCTCCTGCTTCTCCTGCTTTGGTATCATACCCATTAGGAAGTGCCGTAATAAAATCATGACAATGAGCAGCTTTTGCTGCCGCAATAATTTCATCTTCGGATGCATTAGGCTTTCCAAGACGAATATTATCTCTAAGGCTTACATCAAAAAGAAAGTTATCTTGTGAAACAAAAGAAATCTCTTCAGCAAGCTGCTTAAATGAAATATTCTTTGTATCCACATTACCAATGGAAATTTTACCCGATGACTGATCCCAAAAGCCTGCCAAAAGCTTTGCAATTGTAGATTTTCCGCCACCTGAAGGTCCGACAAGTGCAGTCACTTCTCCGGGGCTTGTTTCAAAAGAAATATTATGCAATACCTCAGTTCCGTCATGATAAGAAAAACTTACATTATCAAATTTTATTCCCTTGCCCCTATCTATAGTAACTTTATTTTCTGCATCAGGACGTTTTTGGGCAGGCATATCAAGCAATTCTTGTATGGATACCCAAGTATTGGAAGCCATCTGAAAAAGTTCAAAGCTCATCATGATTGCAAAAGCTTGTGGAAGGATAGCAATTGGCAGAATAAGTGATAAAAGCAATGTTTCAATGCCTATTTGCCCGTTCCCATATAAATAGAAAGCGAAAGGTAAGCTCACTATCTGTGGTGTCATCATTGCAGCCGTCATAAGTGCTTTGCCAAACCAACTTTGCTTCCACCATTTCATCGTTGAAAAATGATAGAATTTTACCGCATCTGCAAACTTTCCATACGAAACTTTGTCTTGTGCAAATGCTTTGATTACAGGGATTCCACGAACATACTCCGCACTTCTGTCGGCAACATTAGCATAACTTGATAGCCACACCGCCATTCTACTACGGTATTTATACATCATTGTAATCATCGCTAAAAAAACAATTGGTAGCGGCACAAATATTGATAATCCTATACGCCAATCTAAATAAAACAAAATAACTGTGCAGAGTATCGGATGCAAAAGCTTACTAGGTAGTTCAGGCATCAAATGGGCTACCCAGTCTTCCATATCCGCTACTCGATCCATGATAATTACCTTTATTTTACCTACAGAATTATCCACCAAGTACCCCATTGGAATTACATTTAATTTTTCAAACAAAGTCCGTCTAAGTTTTGCAAGTATGGAAAAAGAGGTTTTATGTGAAATGGTTGTGCTGAATCCTGAAAATATAAAGTAAAGGAGCAGTGATCCTATTGCAAAAAAAGCATATTTCATTAACGCATGAAAGCCGACCGGATTACCCCCGGCATTTTTTATAAGCCATCCTGCTGCATAAGCACTAAAAAAATAGGTAGAAAAACTAAAAAGCTCTCCAATGCAGGCAAAAATAACAGAAATTCGCATCCTACCCTTATACTCAGGTGCTACACTCATAAGTGCTTTATTTAAACCACTCATACTGATTTTAGGTTTTTTTTCGCTTTGCTCTACATCACTTTCGATTCGCTGCATAATCTCATCAGGAACATCCAAGTTTAAACTCTCTACCTCTTTTATTAAATTTTTATTTTGCTTGAGTTTCTTGCTGTCCGAAGCAGAGCAAATCAACTCATCATTTTTTTTCTTCATTAACTCATCTCCTTTTCAGTTAGCTTATACTAACTATTCGTTTAAAAAAATTACCTTATTTTACCTTTTTCATAACTATCAATAAACAGCTTTATTATTTCTATAAAAAACTCTCTATTATTTATAAAGCTATCCCTTGCCCCATCTAAGATTTCACAACCTAGTATAACTGTATTCATAAAAAATATTAAAAAGTCATTTGTGAGATATTCACACCCATCTTTCTTTGCAACTTTAACTCCTATATATGTAGCCTTTAAGGATTCTTCGACCAAAATTGGGAACAAATTCTTTAGGTCATCATTGTTTTTCGTAGCCTGAAGATATATGGCATATACGCTCATGAGTTCACTTTCATCAAGTACTTTATCGACAATCATATGTGCTACAGCATTAGCATCTAACTCTCCCGAATACTCTGCCAGAACTTCATTAATCTTATCGACTCGATAAGCCATACCTTCTCGCATTAAATCATGTAATATTTCAACTTTATTTTTGTAATGGTAATACACACCTCCTCGAGAAAGCGAGGTTTCAACAATAATATCTTCCATTACCGCGTCAGCAAAACCCTTCCTTAAAAAAACCTTTTTAGCTGCATCTAATATTTCTTTTTTTCTGATTTGACTGACTTTTTGTTTTTTCCCTCCCAAAATATATACCTCTCTTTGTAAACAAAACTGA
Organism: Peptoniphilus sp. HCN-40583; assembly: GCF_037892835.1. NCBI lineage: Bacteria > Bacillati > Bacillota > Tissierellia > Tissierellales > Peptoniphilaceae > Peptoniphilus > Peptoniphilus sp. HCN-40583. The sequence continues at coordinate 31,248 of NZ_JBBKBU010000011.1, read as the reverse complement.
CAAAACTGTCAGTTTTATTGTAGCGTCATTTTAAGTTAGCGTCAACTAACTTTTTCGGAATACACTTTATGGTGACTTGTAATATGAAATGCAACAAATAAATAAAATAATCCATGGCTAATCTGATAAAGTGTTACTACCCACAAAAACACAAAGGAGAAGCCATGGATTAAGTATATTGTACCAAGACTCGAGAAAAAGGAAGCCATTTAACTTATCAAGATCGTCAAACCTTAGAAAGGATGGTCATGGAGAATCACAGGAAACCTGCTAAGGAGAGAATATCAAAGAGTAAGATGGCAGAAATGCTTGGCGTTCATCGCTCAACAATCAGCCGAGAGCTCAAAAGGGGCGAAATCACGCAGCGTGATATCCTGTGGAAAGAATACACTTCCTATTGCGCCGATGTAGCACAAGATCTCATTGATTCCAATACCACGGCAAAAGGTCCCTCTTTAAAGTTAGGTAAAGATCAGCTCTTCCATGATTTTGTTGAATACTGGATAATAGAGAAAAAGTATTCACCGGATGCGGTAATCATGAAGATCGAAAACGAAGGACTCTCTTTTGAAACCGAGATTTGTACAAAAACCCTCTACAACTACATCAGCAAAGGTTACTTCCTCAATCTGACGAATAGAAACTTACCCCGTAGAGGTAAAAAAGTCAAAAGAAGATATCAAGGAGCAGGAAATGTATTCAAAAGAACAACGAGAAACCGCATTGCAACTGCATGATGAGTTTCAATCAGTTACTAAAGTCATACAAAAGCTTGGCTATCCCAGTCGGCAAGGTATGTATAAATGGCTCCGGGGACGCTCAAATCCTCCTGAGGATAAAGCAGAGCGCAAAAGAATAAACAACTCTAAAGAGCATCCTTTGCATCCTTCTGTAGAGACCAAGTTCGCAATTTTAGAGCGTTGTTTTATGAAGAGCGAAAACGTACAATTGGTTTCTGAGGAAACCGGTTATAGTCGGACATCAATCTACAGATGGAGAAAACTATATGTATCACAGGGAGTAGCCGCACTAATGAATGAAAAAGATAGACCAAGAGGAGAACCGGAAGAGGGCCCCAGGCCTCAAAGGATGAAATAGTAGAGCTAAAACAGCAAATGCTCGAAATGCAAATGGAGATAGATATCTTGAGGGAGACGATCAAAGTCATAAAAAAAGACCCGGGCGTCAACCGGAAAAACCTGAACAACAGGGAAAAGACAACGATCGTTGACGCCTTAAAGAACCGCTACTCGTTGTCGCAATTGCTGTCAATCCTGCATCTTTCTCGGAGCAGCTATTATTATCAAGAGGCAACACGCAAGAAGCCGAATAAGTATACTCACTTAAGAGTTCGTATTGCAGAGCTCTTTGCCGAAAATCGAAAGTGTTACGGTTATCGTCGCATTCATGCTTTGCTTCAGCGTGAGGGCATTACCGTTTCAGATAAGGTTGTCCGCCGTATCATGAGCGAAGAAAATCTTGTAGTTACCGTAAAAAGGCGGAGGAAGTACAACTCCTATCAGGATGAGGTTTCCCCGGCTGTTCCTAATTTAATCCGGAGCGACTTCCATGTAGAGCAACCGAATAGCAAATGGCTTACTGATATAACAGAATTTGCCATACCGGCCGGCAAAGTCTACCTGTCTCCAATCGTAGATTGCTTTGACGGTATGGTTTGCGCATGGTCAATCAGCGTCTCTCCGGACGCTAAACTAGTTAACGAGATGCTGGAGAAAGCAATAGACACTCTTCAGAGCGATGAGAATCCCACGGTCCATTCAGATCGTGGATGTCACTACCGTTGGCCGGGTTGGATTCAGCGTATGGATGAGGCGGGCCTTACTCGCTCCATGTCTAAAAAAGGCTGTACTGGCGACAATGCTGCTTGTGAAGGCTTTTTTAGAAGCTTGAATTTCAGAAATCAAAGCTGTAATTAACTGCCTACGCTCTATATCATTCATGACTTTATAAAGTTTATCAAAATAGATCAGAACCTTATATATGTTATCTCCTGTGAGTTTTTCAGCTTCAATAGTCTGTTTTTTTGCTTTCGCATCAATTAGTGATGATTCTAATTCATCTATTTTGTCATACATACGATAAAGTCTATCGTCTAAATCCTGTTTCCTTCTCTTATAATGCTTATCTTCAACATCATATAATTTTTAAAAGTTAATATTTGTATCATTTTTAGCTTAAACTTTGTGCTTATTACGACCTGTTTTTAATGCCGTTGTTTGAAGTCAGTTTATACAATAGACAATTTATAACTATGAATTTTTGTTTATTAATCAGTCTATTTCATTTATATAATAATCTAATACACATAATTTTCTGTGTTTATAGAGTTGTCTATCATTTTTCTATAAGTAAGAGAATTATTGAGTAACTCTTTATGTGTACCAATCGATTCAACAAATCCATCTTTCATAACTACAATTTTATTTGCATTCTCTATTGATTTTAATCTATGAGATATAATTATTACGGTCTTATCTTTTGTTAATTTATTAAGAGCTTCTTGAATTTTTACCTCATTTATAACATCAAGAGATGAAGCTATTTCATCAAGAATCACAATAGGAGCATCTTTTAATAAGGCTCTAGCTATCGATATCCTTTGACGTTCTCCCCCAGATAGCCTTGCCCCATTTTCACCAATTCTAGTTTGAAACTTATTTGGAAGTTTTTCTATAAATTCATAGCATCCAGAGGCTTTTGCCACTCTTTTAACTTCATCATCACTTGCATCTAGGTTTCCAATTCTAATATTATCCATAATTGTTGTATCAAATAACGTCACGTCTTGAAAAACAACAGAAATATACTTAAATAGGCAATTTGTATCAATTTCTCTAATATCATGACCATCTATCATAATACTTCCATGATTATAATCATAAAGTCTACTGATTAATCTGAGTATAGTAGTTTTGCCACAACCACTCGGTCCAACTAAAGCTGTAACCTCATTTTGTTTAGCAATAAAACTGACCCCTTTGATTACTTTAGCACTTTCATTATAAGAAAATTCTACATCTTTGAGATTTACATCAAAGTTTTTCAACTCAACTATTTTCCCTTGTTGAGTTTTTGTATTTCTAATTTCTTTAATCCTTTTAATTCTAATATCTATATAAAAAATTTCTTCAATATACTCATAAAGAGCAGAAATTCCACCAGACATTTTTGCCGCTGCTATAATATATGCAATAAGCATAACAAGATTAATTTCTTTAGAAACATAGTAATTAATTCCGAAATAGATGGTAAATCCTATAGAAAGTTGTGCTATATAGCTAGCCAAACTAAGTGGTAAAGCTGAGATATTTTCTGTTTTCCATTGGATACTCTCTGCTTCGTTTAAATCTTTTTGTACATTAATTTGAACTTTATCTTTTAAGCCATAACTACGAATTTCTTGATTCATTTCTATTGCATTTTGAAAATTTTCTGATATTTTTCTAAGTTTTAGATAGTGTTTTTTCCTTTGAATTATCTGAATTTTTTTTGTCGCAAATATAACAATCACAGATAATACCAGAGGAATAATAATTGACAGAGCCAATTTAAAATTTCCAATAAGCATCATTATAGACATGATTATAAAATATACGCTAAATCCAATGCAACCTCCAATCGCATGTGCCAAAGCATGTTCAATTACTGAAATATCAGACATTATAGTCTGTGCCAAATCAGAGACATCATGCTTTGAAAAATAAGAAAGTGGCAACTCTCTTAAATGATTTGCTATATCAATTCTAAGGTTGGCAGATTCCTTATAAGTTTCATTAAATTTGACTTTGTAGTCTACATTTGTCAGAATCAACATTATTATAGCTGCGATTACTAATGCAATTAACGAATTGAGTATTTGACCATTATTACCTGATACTATTAAATTTGCAAAAGTTAATACAATAAGCAAAGGTGGTAAAAATGAAAAATAGTATAAAAAAGCAGTAATACTTGATTTCAAGAGTCCCTTAGCTCCGGTTTCAGTTAACTGAAATTTATTTTTTAAATACTTTGTCATCATGCAACCCTCCATTCATTTGCCTTGTTATATAAATCTTGGAGTGCTTTATATTTTCCTTCAAGCTTCATCAGTTCACTGTCCGATCCCCTTTCTACAATATGACCATCTTCTATGTAGAGTACTTCATCTACATTTTTTATAGAGGAAAGACGATGGGCAATCATAATAACCGTTTTATTTTTCATAAGAACTGAAAATGCTTTTTGAAGTTCGTACTCATTTTCGGGATCTGCAGCTGCAGAAGCTTCGTCTAGTATAATAATTTTTGCATCTTTTAAAATCGCTCTAGCTATGGCTATCCTTTGGACTTCTCCACCAGATAAATAAACACCTTTTGAGCCTATAATTGTATTTTCCCTTTCTTTAAATTTATCCAATATTTCATTGCATCTTGCAGCTTCCAAAGCTTTCATAATCTCTTCATAACTAGCATTTGGATTACCTATTCTTACATTTTCATAGATACTAGTTTTAAATAATTTAGAATTTTGAAATACAAAGGCAATATTTTCCAAAAGCACTTTTTCTGAATACTCTTTAAGATCATGACCACCTATCAAAATTTTGCCTTCATTAATTTTATAAAATCCCGAAATTAGTTTTGCAATTGTAGATTTCCCGCCACCGCTAGGCCCTACTAAAGCATAGGTTTTATTTTCGGGAAGAAGTAAGTTGAAATGTTCTAAAACCATTTCTTTTTCATATCCAAAAGAAACATTTTTAAATTCGATGTTATAATTCTCAATATTTTCCAGACTACCATAATTTATTTTATTATCATTCATATCTATTAGAGCATCCTCTAGCTTTTTCACTGCATCTTTGGCTTTAAAAGTATCTGTTGCAACCGACATAACTAAAGAAAAAGAAGATAGCAATAAACTTGAAAATACAGCAAAGTAAATGACTTTCGCTAGTATTAACAAGGTGTTTTCTCCCTTAGAAATATAAAAAATCGCGAAAGGTACACAAAAAGCATAAAACAAGTTAAATAATACCTGAAAAGTAATGTTTGGAATACGGCATGATTGTGAATATTTGTAAGTATAATTTTTATAATTCATAATAGAATCTAACATTGACTTATAATATTTTACAGTTACCCCGAATATCTTAATAACTTGCATTCCTCTAATATATTCAACCGTTGCAGCACTCATTTCTTGCAAAGAATTCATTGATTTTTCCATCAAGTCCATTCTTTTAAACATCCCTTTATATTGTAAAATTCCTATAATACTTGTTATCATAAGCAATATTCCCTGCCTATAATCAATTTTAAAAGCTAGAGTAAACATTAAAATTGGCGTAAGTATGGCAACAACAGCATTCGGAATTAAATGAGCTACAGCTTGATGAGTATTTGCTGCATTGTCATCAATTATTCTTCTTATTTCTCCAGAAGAATTCTTATCGAAAAAAGAAAAAGAAGCGTTCATCAGTCCTTTAAGACCCGCTGTTCTTAAGTTTCTTTCCAACCTAAATCCCACATAATGAGAAGCCATAGTCCCACTCATGATTAACACACCTCTAAAAATCATCAAGATAACAAGTTTAAAGGAATAATCCAATGCCAGAGAATAATTTGCATCTACAAGCAATGATTTAACGACTATCCAGAAAACCCAGTAAAATGCAATAAACACAAACACAGATATTGCTGCCAGTGTGATGGATAAATAGGCATATTTTTTTCTTTCCTTAACATATGAAAATAATTTTTTATATAAATTTTTCATTTATACCCTCCTTTTTCAACACAATAAATTTATTACAAACAAGATTGGCAAACTCCATATCATGAGTGGCAATGATAGTTACTCTATCTCTGGATACTTGCTTGATTAATTCAGTAACTCTTAACATATTCTCCAAGTCTAAACCACTCGTAGGTTCATCTAATAAAAATAAAAGTTTGTTATTAGCAATACCTACCCCTATTGCTAATCTTTGTTTTTGTCCGCCTGACAATAAATTTGGATGCTTGTCTGCATATTGTTCAAGATTTAATTGAAGCAATATTTTTTGAATCCTTTCACAATCAATACTAGGATTTCCTAATTTCAATTCGCTCTTGACACTTTCCGAGAAAAGTTGGTAATTCACATCTTGCATTACCATGTAAGAATTTCTAATCCTATTTTTAGCTTCAAACTTTTTATCATTCCAAGTTATATCACCCTTAAAACTATTAAATAGTCCTGAAATTGTTCTTAACAAACTTGTTTTACCGGTGCCATTAGGAGCAATTAGTCCTATAATATCTCCCATACTAGCCTCAAAATTAAGGTTAGAAATAATCTTTCTATTTCCTCTATAAATAGAAAGATTATTAAGTTTTAAGATTTTTTTATTATTAATTTGAAGCTTTTCTTTTTGCTGAAGTAATCTATTCGTTCCTTTTATTGATCTAAGACCCATTTCTTTTCGTACATCATCACTAAGATTTACAAACTCTTCTTTAGAATAAATCTTCTCAATCTTTCCATTCTTAAGATAAATTGAGCGATTTATTAAATCCATTAGATAAAACAATCTATGCTCCGCAATAATAATTGTCTTACCTTGACTCTTTAATAATGATATATACTGTTTCAAATCCTCAATTGATTTATAATCCAAATTTGAAGAAGGTTCATCCAATACATAAATATCAGGGTTTATAGCATAAACAGATGCAAATGCAATTTTTTGTTTCTCTCCACCTGAAATTTTAAAAATACTTTTGTTCAATAAATTGTTTATCTTTAAATCATTACAAGTTTTTTCTAATCTATTCTGCATCTCTTGTAAAGACATCCCTTTATTTTCCAATCCAAAAACAATTTCACTATCAGTATCTACATTAAAAAATTGTGTTTTAGGATTTTGAAATACAGAACCTACTCTATCCGCTAGAACATACATAGGAATGTCTTCTGTATGTTCATTATCTAAAATTACATTCCCTTTTAATTCTCCTTCATATAAAGTAGGCACTAGCTTATTTATAAGCCTCAATAAAGTTGTTTTTCCACAACCTGAACCTCCACAAATTAATATACATTCGCCCTTTTTAATATTTAAATTGATATTTATCAAATTTGAGGTTTCCTCATTTTTATATTTGAAGTTCATTTCTTGCAATCTAATCATCTTTTTAATTCACCTCACTATCGCATAAAAAATAAGTATACCCTCAGCTAATAAAACAATATAATCTACTATCCTAAACTTTATTTGAATAAGAGATGTTTTTTTACCTGGATTTTCAATACCTCTTGTAACTGCCGCTATAGTTAATTCATCAATAGCATTTGAGGCACTTATTAGAAGTGGAGTATATAAACACTCTATAAATAATGATGGTGATTTTAAAAAACCTATGAAACTTGAACGAATCTCTCTAAGCTTCATGGAATCTTTAATATAACCCCAATTCTCTTTAAGTGTAGGTATATATCTAAGCATCATTGCAAAAGTGATAATAAAAGAGTCCGGAAGTCTTAATTTTCTCATAGCTGAAATAAATTCACTTACTTTCGTAGTTTTTATCATAATAATTGCCATCATTGTGCTCGGATATACCTTGTATACTAAGGTCATCCAAGCACTAAATAATATACTTAGAGAATTATCAATTAAAACAATATAATGGGTCCAAACATACATCAAAGAAAAGTATATTAACGAAAGTATTAATGAAAATTTAATTTCGCCACTTAATGTACCTATTATAGCAATAACTATTATAAGAACACTTAGATAAGTTATTTCCGCTGCCAAAGCTGTAATAATTGCACAACCTAGCAAAAAGAATAACTTTGTTCTCGGATCGAATTTCATTAAATAATTCCTGCCTTTTCAAACTGCTTATTTAACAATTTTTTCCCAATAAGTCCACTAATCAAAGCAACAATAACTGTACCAACTACCATAATAATCAAAACAGTAGGGCTGGCAACAGATTCCATTTTTTTAATATAATCAGCAGGTGATGATTTTAACATATAGTTAATCCAAGCTTCTCTGTTTACAAAGTAAGCAAAATAAGTTCCCATCGAACCAAAACAATAAATAACATAGGAAAAGATGTTAAAAAAAGAACTTCTGTATTTTTTAATTCCTGCAATTAAATCTGCAACAAGACTTGCTATAACTGCACCAAGTGCCATTGCCCAATGCATTCCTGTTGCATAAGAAATTACACCTCCAATAATTCCTACCATAAAAATAACTCCTCTTTTGGGAACCTTAGCAATTAATAGTAAGTATGGAGTTCCTGGCAATACTGCTGCAGCAATCGGGAAATAAAAAGTTAATAATGGATTAATTGCTAAAAATCCCCCTAATATTGATCCTGAAATAAGAATTATAGCCGTAAATACTCCGATAGTAATCAAGTCTTTTATTGTGAATCTTTTTTCTTTTTTTTCTTTTGTGTAATTCATTTTATCCTCCTTAAAACTTCTATTTGGGTATCAGTTACCCTACACTAACTATTGTACAAAATTTGAGTATATAATATAATAGGTTTTAAGTTGGTATGTCTTTTCATTTCTTTTTTGTGTCTTATCGTTTCATTAAATGGAGGTACTTTTATGCAAAATATTTTAGATGAATTTAAAAATGAGATAGAAAAAAATGATTTTTTTAAACAAATAAAAACACCAAACGAATATAATTCAATAGGAACTACTTGGGAAATTTCTGAAGAAATCGGAACTGGATTTTATTGGGTATATGCTCAAAAAGATTTATTTGATATTAAAATTCATGACTTTTTCTTACATGAAGATTCATTCTTAGAATTTAATATTCCTGAATGTCTTAGCATCACTGAATACTTTTCGATTTCAGGGGAAGAGTTAAATCCTTATAGAAGACTAAATGCTGGTTGTATTAAAACTTTTATAGGTGGATATAAACCCTATAGAGTTCTTATTCATAAAAATATTCCGATTCAATCTATAGGAATTGAAATTATGCCAGCTTTTTATGAAAAATATTTAAAAGAACAGTATTCTAATAAATATATACATCCGCTTAAAGCATTTCAGATAATTGATCAAATTTATGAATTTCCACAAATTCAAAAACTTTTCTTTGAATTGAAAAATTATAAGGAAAATAATGGATTAGCTAGCCATCTTTACTATGAATCAAAAGTAAATGAATGTGTTTCTTTAGTATTGGATTATGCTAATGAACTTAAGACAGAAAAGTTAAATCCCTTAGCAGCTGACGATATTTCCTTACTAAATGATGTTGTCGATTACATCAACGATCACTATGCTTTTGATATTCCACTTAAAAGATTGGCAAATATAGCTTTAATGGGAACAACTAAACTAAAAAAATCTTTTAAACAATATAAAGGCTGTACAATTACCGAGTATATTCAGGCTAGACGAATGGCTCAAGCAGAGCACTTAATTATAGAAACTGATTTAAACATTAATCAAATTGCAAAAACTGTAGGTTACTCTACTTCAAGTAGATTTGCTACTTTATTTAAGGAAACTACTGGATTACTACCTAACGCTTATCGTAAAATTGCCAAAAAATAATTTTCCTTTTTTTGCACATCCCTATTACTATAACCGTTAAATGTTCATGTTTATTTTCTTATTCCTTTAACGCACTTAAATAAACATTGTGATATAATAATTTATATAAATTCAAAATTTGCTTAACGCCGTTCTTGCACTAATAGTATAAGAGCAAGCACAGTAAGTGTACGGACACTTACGAAAAAATTGATGAAGCAGCCCTCTGGGACCTGCTTCTTTTTTTATCAATTTTTAGCTTGTACCCTCGCCTAATAGTTTCATCGATTCGAGCAAACTCTCATTGGAAACTATTGGCTGGGGCAAACTTTTAGGGAGAACCCTAAGACCCCGAAATACATTCAAAGGAGGATTTACCTATGGCAAATAGAGTACGAAATGAAAGACTTGAAATTAAATTAACAGAAGAAGAAAAAGAAATTATAAGACTAAGAAAACAACTAAAACAACTAGAAATGGAAAATGATATTTTAAAGCAAGCAGCACTACTGCTAGGGAAAAGATAAAGCTCATAATCTCAAACAGAGAAAAATATAGCATTAGTGCAATGTGTAAAATACTAGGAATAACAAGAAGCCTCATATACTACCACCTTGACAAAGAAAAAGAACAAGAACAAAAGCCCCTAGAACAAGAAGAGCAAATAGAAAAAGAAATAAAAGAAATATTTAGAAAAAGCAAAAACCAACTACGGAACAAGAAAAATAAAAGTAGAACTAGAAAATAAAGGATACCAAGTATCCAGAAGAAAAATCTCAAGAATAATGAGAGAAAATAAGTTAGTATCAAACTATGCAGTAAAAGAATACAAAGTAGAAAAAACAGTAAGTAACGAAAGTAAAATAGAAAACAAAATAGACAGACAATTTAATGAAAGAGAAAAACTAGAAGCAATAGTAAGTGACCTAACATACGTAAAAGTAGGAAATAACTGGAACTACATATGTACCATAATAGACCTGCACAACAGAGAAATAATAGGCTATGCAGCAGGATCAAAGAAAGATGCAAACCTAGTAAAAGAAGCAATATACAACATAAAAGAACCATTAAACAAAATAAAAATATTCCACACAGACAGAGGGAAAGAATATGACAACAAGAAAATAGAAGAAATCCTAAAAACATTCGGAATAGAAAGATCCCTAAGCAAAAAAAGGAAGCCCGTATGACAATGCAGTAGCAGAAACAATAAACAAAGCAATGAAAACAGAATTCATATACCAAAGAAAATTTAGAAACCTAAAACAGCTGCAACAGGAACTAGCAGAATATGTCTACTGGTACAACAACATAAGACTACATGGATCATTAGGATACATGAGCCCGAGAAAATACAGAGAATTAGAACTGATTTCAACAAACAAATAAAATATATGGAGAAATAGTCAAGGGCGAATCGTAAGATTCTGGCGTAGCCGAACCCTTGACTATTTAGGAATATATTTTAGAATGTTTTGAAATCAGTCTAATGATTTATTCGATTTTGAATTGTCCTAAAAAGTGTTGACATACCACAGTTTAGTCTTGCTCCTGTGCAGCTGCCTCCTTCAGCCGCAAAAAGCTCTCGTCGCTAATGATGTGTTCAATCCGGCAGGCGTCGGCCTCCGCAGTTTCAGGGTCAACGCCCGCTGCGATAAGCTGCTCAGTGAAAAAGCAATGGCGCTCGTAGATTTTTTCGGCAACTGCCCGGCCTACATCGGTCAGGTGCAGGAAATAGTCGCTGTCCATCGTGAGAAAGCCACCGTCCCGCAGGGTTGCTACTGCATGGCACACACTGGGCTTTGACACCTCCATGTGCCGAGCCACATCTACGGAGCGTACCATACCGAGTTTCTTTTGAAGAACAAGAATGGTTTCCAGATAGTCCTCCCCGGACGCATGAAGTTTCATTAAGACCTCCCTTATGCAGATAATTTCTGTTCGGCGTTCCACATGGCCGCATACTTTCCGCCTTTAGCCAGCAATTCATCGTGAGTACCGGCTTCAGCAATCTTTCCGCCAGATACCACAAGGATTTGATCTGCATTTTTGACGATGGAAAGGGTATGAGCAATCATTACCACAGTCTTTTTCTCTTTCAGCAGATTGGCGATGGCCTGCTTTACTGCCAGTTCGTTCTCGATATCAAGGGACGCCGTTGCTTCATCCAAAAGCAGGATCGGGCTGTTTTTCAGGATAGCGCGGGCGATTGAAATTCGCTGACGCTCACCACCCGAGAGAAGGTTTCCGTTTTCGCCGGTCGGCGTATCGTATCCCTTTTCCATCTTGCGGATGAAGCCGTCACAATTAGCCTCCCGGCAGGCAGCCTCGATTTCCTCGTCCGTGGCATTGGGGCGGGCGTGCCGGATATTCTCACGAATGGTATCATCAAAGAGAAATACATCCTGATCTACCATCGAAATTTGTTCCAACACACGCTCAGCGGATATATGACTGATTGGCTTACCGCCGATACGGATTTCGCCGCCAGTCGGCTCATAGTATTTGGCGATCAGGTTCAAGATGGTGGATTTACCGGAACCGGAATCACCAACAATTGCAGTCAATTTCTGATTTGGAACTATAAAGGAAGTTTCCTTCAAAACTGCTTCGCCAGGAATATAGGAGAAGTCCACATTATCAAAAACAATCTCATAATTCTTAACTGTGAACGGTTCTGTACTGCCGTTTTCTTCTGGCTCATGGATTACTTTTAAAATATTGTTTTTTGAAATCACAAGGTTTTTGTAGCTAAACAAATCTACTGAAATTGCCCCGATTAGCTTTGCCAGCAACATAGGGAGCATACATAAAAGCAGAAAATCAATCGTCTGAATTTCTCCTGCCATCCACGGAGAAATCCCAATAAACATAATAAAAGGAACCATAAGCCAGTTAATAATGTTAAAAGCAAAGTTTATGGGAATACCATGCGCTTCATATTCAAAGCTGACCTGACTGAACAATTGCATTGCTTCTGTGGTTGCCTTATTTTTTGTGCCAGCCACGCCGTATGCACGAAACGTCTGAATACCTTCTATATATTCCACAATGCTGCTTACTGTTTCAGATGAAACCTTATTTTTTCTGGTTCCATACTTTTTTACCGTTCGGAAAGAAAGCCACATTTCAGGAATCAGCATGGAAGTAGACAGCAAAAGGATCCCTCCTGCGGGCAGATATAAATAACAGATAAATACAATAACCATAACGGCCAGAGCAATATTTTTGGTCAAGTTACTTACCTTGTGTGTCAATATTTGTTCATAACTATTTACATCGCATGTCATTGTATTTACATATTGCCCCACCTGCCCATGTGTGAAGCGAAAGAGAGGAATCCTCTTAAATTTATCTCCAAGGAAAAGGCGAAGATTTTTTGAAACGGCAGCCCCGCCGATCTGGTTCTGTGTATAACCTATACTGTAAATAAGCACTCGTAAAGCATAGACTACGCACAGAATTCCTGTGATCGTTAAGATGTCTGTTGTAGTTGTTTTCTTGCCGAGCAGGATCTGAATGACTAGGTAAATCGTCATATAACTGCATCCAGAAAGAAAACCTTCAATAACCGTGAATATCACGCCTATATTAAAGTGGATATTTTTATGTAATGGCCCTGTTTCTTTCATTATGCTTCATCTCCTTTCCCGCCATAGACGATTTTTCTTGAAGCATTGTAATCGCTCCATGCCTTTCTATAATAATTATTTCTGGAAAGGACTTCTTCATGGGTGCCTGCATCGGTTATCGTGTGATTTTCGACAATTGCCACTTTATCACACATTTTAACTGCACCCAAACGATGTGCGACAATCAAAACGGTTTTCCCTTTGCAAAGATTCTCAATTGCCCGATCTATTTCCAACTGATTTTCGGGATCGGCTGCACTTGTGGCTTCATCTAATATCAGAATAGGAGCATTTTTTAAAATAGCTCTTGCAATCGCTATCCTTTGTTTTTCTCCGCCAGAGAAACGGGAGCCAAAACTGCCTACTTTCGTATCATATCCATCTGGCAAAGACATGATGAAATCGTCAATCTGTGCCTCTTTTGCGGCTGCCCTCACTTCTTCCAGAGTGGCGTTACTGCCCATACGGATATTCTCCAAAACACTGTCGCGGGTCAAAAACGTCTTTTGAAATACAATGGATATGTTTTGAAGCAATTTTTCATAGTTTATGTTTTTTACATTTATACCGCCGATTAATACCTGACCTTCCTGCACATCGTAAAATCGGGAGATCAGCTCAATGACTGTGCTTTTACCAGCACCGGAAACACCAATCAGAGCTATTTTCATATAACTGTTCATTGCTTATATCTATTTCTGATAATTGGTTCTTTTTAAGCTACAGCCCCTTAAAACAAATAGCCAAGAAGTCGAATTGAACATTACAAGTTATGAATTTCTAGTTAAACCAAAACGGTCAGTAAATATGCCAAAATTAGAATCACGAAAAAGAAGATTATAACTTTTGTGATCTGACTTTTCGCATTAAACCCAAAATTATCATATCCCTTGGCTCCAACCGTCTGTGGATAAACTTTAGTTGGTAATTTTAACTTGGTAAGCATGAGATAATCAAAAAATATAATATCAAAAAGCTTATATCCTTCAATTCGTAAGACTTTTTTACTTTAGTCCTGCTTGAATTTTTATTATTTCAATTATGTTTATTATTTTGCAGTCAATAGTGATAATCATTATTGACAATTTCCCCCAGATGTGCTATCCTATAAATGTAAATAATATACAATGAGGTGTATGTATGAAACTAACTCAAGAAATAAAAGACTTAATTGGTGAACAGCTTGCTTATATAGCAACTGTAGATGAGAATGGTAATCCTAATATAGGGCCAAAAAGAACTATGAGGGTTCTTGATGATGAACATCTCATCTTTTGCGAAAATACAGATGGCAAGCACCATGCCAATATTAAAAATAATGGCAAGATAGCTATCGCCTTTGTTAAAAGAGAAGACAACAAGGGCTTTAGGATTGTGGGTGCAGCCAAATCTTATACAGACGAAGAGCATATGAACCTAGCCAAGGAAAAGGCTGGTGTAATGCCAAAGGCGGCTGCTGTAATCATAGATATAGAAAAGATCTATACCCTTGATTCAGGTCCAATAGCTGGAAAATTATTAGAAGCCTAATTCCCATAGTTATTAATAATTCTACAAAAAAGTTTGGTGCACGGATTATTTCTTGTGTACCAAACTTTTTTATAAATGATGAATTGCAAATAATATTGCGACACCTAAGCCAAACTAAGTTCGTGCATAAATAAATCAAATGGAGTTTGATATTCTAGAGGGTCTGTAAATAATTTTGTGTATCAACCTAAGTCATGATAAAAGGGCAAAGGTTGATACATTTTTTTGTGTCAGTATTTAGCCATTCCTATAGTAATGGTTCTTGTCTTGTTTTTTAGGTATGCTCACATATTAGATTGAAGTTTCTTTCGCTTATATTTTCCTCTAACCTATCTTCATATAACTGTTCATGGCTTATATCTATTTCTGATAATTGGTTCTTTTTAAGCTACATCCCCTTAAAACAAATAGCCAAGAAGTTGAATTGAACATTACAAGTTATGAATTTTTAGTTAAACCAAAACGATCAGTAAATATGCCAAAATTAGGCTCACGAAAAAGAAGATTATAATTTTTGTAACCTGACTTTTCGCATTAAACCCAAAATTATCATACCCCTTAGCACCAACCGTATCTGGGTAAACTTTAGTCGGCAATTTTAACTTGGTAAGCATGAGATAATCAAAAAATATAATATCAAAAAGCTTATATCCTTCAAATAGTATTAAAAATCTAACAAAGGCTTGCTGAAAAGTTAAACTAAATTTTACTGTATCAACAATTGCCCAGCCTAGAACAGCTGCAATAGCTAGCAATCCAAGTATCATGATAAGTCCGCCGATTATATTGACCCAACTCGGTTTATCTGGCAACTTACTCATCATAACTTTGATATCATCAGGTGCGCCGAAATGCTTCGAGCCAAATTTCGGTATAATAAGTATAAAATTCACCATCATAATTGATGCTGTTAAGCAGATGATGAGTAACATTCCAATTGTTTTCATCAATTTAGTTTACCTCCTCTTTATCTTATTATTCTAGGTGTTTTTTTTAATTCTTTTGTCTTTGTTGCTTTTCTAGGATATTTATTTCTTCATCTGTTAAATCTTCTACATTTTCTATAAGGCTTTCTAAGATTGATCCTCTTGTTATTAGACTATGAGTTCTTTTCAGATTAATATCAAAAACTGATAATTCAGGAATCATCCTACTAAAATCCATATTCCCTCCTTGACAAATACTAATTTATCCAAACCGCTTTAATTTTATCATTTATCAATTCAATAAACGCTATCACAGTTACTCCTACTATCGGAAGTCCGTAAGGACTAAATAGGAAACCAATAACCAATCCAAAAATACCTATTCCGACTTCTCCTTGAATAAAAGAAGATAACGCCCAAAATAAGCAGAACACCATAATGATATACAACAACGCCGTTCCTATACTAAGTAGGAATGTAATAAATGCAGAAAGTCGTATGCTGTCATTCTTTTCTATTAAATCATTTTGAAGTGTCTCAAAGCATCCATGATGGCTTCTTCTTTTTCAGGTGTACACTGTGGAATAATTGATTTCTCCTTTTAGACTTGTTGTAATGTTCTCGTAATTCTATTCCACATTTCCTTTTTATCTGTGCAATATATAATGTCGAAACTTTTAATTCAAATTTATTCCAAACATATTCTTTGATTTGAGCATATGTTGCCTTACTTTCAGCACTTGTCAAATCAAGCTCATCCAGCTCAATTTCAATATTTATATGCTTATCGACATCAAGTTTGGACAAAAGTGCTACCGTCTCCACGTGTGCCGTCCTGGGGAATTGGTCCACGGCCTCTAAATGTTGCACCTTATACCCCTTCGCCTCAAGTATTTCGATATCACGAACTTGGGTCACTGGGTTGCAGCTGATGTAGAGGATGCGTCTCGCGCCGAGGGCGGCGAGTTTTTCGATGGCCTTCGGGTGGATGCCGTCGCGAGGCGGATCCACGACGAGGAGGTCGCAGGCCTCATCCACGGTGTCGATCATCTCCAGCACGTCGCCGGCAATGAAGCGGGCGTTGTCGATGCCATTACGCGCGGCGGAGCGATTGGCATCTTCCACGGCGGATTCAACGATTTCGATGCCCACCACTTTTTTCGCCGCCTTGGCCAACACCTGCCCGATGGTGCCCGTGCCGGAGTAGAGATCGAAGACCACGCCTTTTTCTTCCGCCGCCAGGGCTCGAGCCTTTTCGTAGATCAATGTGGCCGTGTCGGGATTGGGCTGAAAGAAGGAAAAGGGCCCGATGTCGAAGTGAAGGTCCAGAAGCTCTTCGCCGATAACTTCCTCGCCATAGAGGTGGCGCACTTCCTCGGGCTTAATGGCGTCGGCCCAATCGTCGGTGATGGTGCGGTAAATGCTTGCCACGGTGCCTTTTAGCTTCAAACCACGAAGGAAATCCACAAAGGCCGCCTCGTCTACCGCATCGGAGGTGGTGACCAGGTTCACCAAATAGCTGTCCGTGGCCCGGGCGTGGCGCACGACGAGAAAGCGCAGGGTACCTTCGTGCTTCATGCGGTGGTAAAAGGGGGTGTTCAGCTCGCGGAAATAGCCCTCCACGGCGGCCCGAATGGTCTCCATGTCTTCCGGCACCAAGAGGCAACCTGCGGTGGAGACGATGTCGTAAAAGCCTTTTTTGTGGTGGAGGCCCAGGGTGAGGGGGCCGCCCTTTTCCGCATCGCCGAAGGTGTATTCCATTTTATTGCGGTAGTGATACTCCCTCGGCGCCGGGGTGTAGGGCACGTCCCTGCCGTAGAGATCGTCGATCATGGCTTTTTTCAGGGCCGATTCCTTTTCGTAACTCAGGCTCTGATAGGTGCAGCCGCCACAAATGGCCGCGTGGGGACAATCCGCTGCCTCTTCCATGGGTGATGGGGCCAAGAGTTCCACGATCTTTCCCTTTTTATTATCTTTTCGATTTCTCGTAATGCGCACGCCCACCTTTTGCCCGGGCAAGCCGCCTTTCACCACGACTCGCGTGCCGTCTTCCGCTTCCACCACGGATTTGTTGGGGAAGTGCCGCTGAATGATTTCGCCTTCTACATATTTTTTCGCCATAATGCCTCCTTTTCTGTCTATGGCATTATACCATAACCCTGTAATTTCCCCTTCTTTGGGTATATAGATAGCGGTGATATTATGTTTAATCTTGACAATTCTTACGGGCGCTTGCCGCGGCGGTTTTACCGAAAGGTGGAGCCGACGCCGGTGGCGGATCCCGCGTTTTTTATTACGAACAATGCTTTGGCCCGGGAGCTGGGCATCGACGACGAGGCCCTTTTCTCCGAGGAAGGCCTCGATTATTTAAGCGGCAACGCCCTGCCCGAAGGGGCCGCCTCCCTTGCCATGGCCTACATGGGCCATCAGTTCGGCTACCCGGCCATGCTGGGCGACGGGCGGGCCATTCTTCTCGGGGAGCAGATCGCGCCCGACGGCCGCCGCGTGGACATTCAGCTGAAGGGGGCGGGGCAGACGCCTTTCTCTCGCATGGGTGACGGCCGGGCGGCCCTGGGCCCCATGCTCCGCGAATACATTTTAAGCGAGGCCATGTACCACTTGGGCGTGCCTACGACACGGGCCCTGGCCGTGGTGAGTACGGGGCAATGCGTGCAGCGCACAGAGCGGGAGCAGGGCGCCATTTTAACCCGCGTGGCCGAGAGCCATTTGCGGGTGGGCACCTTCGAGTGGCTCGCCTCCATCGGCGGCGACGTGGCCGTGCTTTTGGACTACGCACTTAAGCGCCACGACCCGGATCTGCTCCTCGCCCCGGACCGCGGGGGGAAGTGGCTCGTTCGTGTGGCCGAGCGGCAGGCGGATCTCATCGCCCGCTGGATGGCCCTGGGCTTCGTCCACGGGGTCATGAACACAGACAATATGACCATTTCCGGCGAAACCATCGACTACGGCCCCTGCGCCTTTTTGGACGCCTTCAATCCTAAGACGGTGTTCAGCTCCATCGACCACTTCGGCCGCTACCGCTTCGAAAATCAGGGGCAAATCGGCGTGTACAATCTATCGAAACTGGGCGAGGCTTTAGGGGACATTCTCGGCGACGAAAAGGCGCAAGAGGAAAAAATCAAGGCGGCCCTCGAAGCTTACGGCGACACCTTCCAAAAGGCCTATTTCCGCTACATGGCCCGCCGCTTAGGCTTTCATGACGCCGACGAATCGGTCTACGGGCTGATCAACGAATGGCTGGATCTTTTGATGAAAGAGGAATTGGATTACAACGAATCCTTCCTCCGCCTCACCCACGGCGACGAGCGGGATGATTGGTCCTCCGGTTTCTCCGCCCTCTACGAAAAAATTATTTCCGCCACAGGAAATGCAGGCGAGGGGATTCGCCGCGCAAACAATCCCGCCATCTTCCCGCGCAATTACCTCGTGGAGCGGGCCATTCAGGAAGCGGAGGCGGGAGATAAAAGCTTCCTGCTGCACTTTATGAAGCTTTTGGAAGAGCCCTACGCCCACAACGAAGAGCAAATGGCCTTAAGGGGCGCCCCGGCCATCCCCGGGTACAAAACCTTTTGCGGGACTTAAGCTTTGCCTAAGATTGTCCCGCTTCCCCGGCGCGACGCCGCCTCTGTGGTACAATAAAGAAAACAGGATAAAGGATCTGAGACTATGAACTATGAATTAGGCATCGTCGGCGGCATGGGGCCCTTGGCCACTTCCGTCCTCTTCGACTACATCGTCCGCCACACCGAAGCCCATAAAGACCAAGACCATATTAACGCCTTGATATTAAATCACTCGACCCTGCCCGATCGCACGGAGGTGATCCTCCACGGCAAAGACGAGGATTTTCTCGACGCCGTGAAGGGCGACTACGACATTTTAAACGCACTGAAGGTGCCCCTCATCGCCTTTCCCTGCAACACGGGCCACTACTTTTTCGAAGCCATGGAGGGTATGGCCGACGGCAAAATCATCAATATGATCGACGAAACCCTGGCCCGCTGCAAAGCCATGGGGGCGGATAAAGTGGCGGTCTTCGCCACGGAAGGCACCCGATCCGCGAAGCTTTACGATCGCTACGCAAAGGCACACGACCTGGCCGTCATCTATCCCACCGCCGAGGAACAGGCGCAGATTACTCGGGTGATCTACGACGTGAAGGAGCTGGGCGAGACCCGCTTCCCCGTCATGGACGAACTCATCGCCAAGTACACGAAAGACGCCGTGGTGATTCTCGCCTGTACGGAGCTTTCCACCATCGGCATCGACCATTCGCGGGTCGTGGACACCACCGAAGTCTTAGGCGACGTCATTATCGCCCGCTGCGGCAGAAAGAGGGTTTAATGGAATTTATATCTATTATTTTAGGCACGGACAACAATGCCTACGGCGTGGCTCGCTCCCTTCACGAGGCCTACGGCATACATTCCCACGCTTACGGCATCAAGCCCCTGCGCTTTACGCGGAAATCGAAAATCGTGGATGTGGAAATTCACGAAGGCTTCGACACGGAGGCGGGTTTTATGCCCGTCATGGATGCCATTTATGATCGTTTCAAGGACGAGGGTCTGCCCCTGCTCCTCACTTCCTGCTCCGACGGCTACACCGCCCTCATCGCCAAGTACAAGGATCAGTTGAACGGCCGCTTCCGCTTTAATTACATCGACTACGACCTTCAACAAAAGTTGGAAAACAAAGAAGATTTCTACGCCATTTGCGAGGAATACGGGCTCCCTTACCCGAAAACCGTGATTATTACGGAAGAAAACAAAGACAACTTGGATCTGGGCCTCACCTATCCCGTGGGCCTGAAGGCCAACGACAGCATCGCCTTTGTGCATCTGCATTTCGAGGGGAAAAAGAAATTTTACAAAATCCAAGACGCCGAGGAACTGGCCCGGGTGGTGGACGATATTTACGCCGCCGGCTACAAGGGGGATCTCATCGCCCAGGATTTTATTCCCGGCAACTCCTCCGCCATGTATGTATTAAATGCTTACGTGGACACGCGGGGTGCGGTGACCATGATGTGTCTGGGCAAATGCCTTCTAGACGAATGTTTGCCCTATGAAATCGGCAATTACAACGCCCTTCTGACCATGGGAGATCAGGCCCTTTACGATCAGTACGAAGCCTTTTTAAAGGCCATCGACTACCGCGGCTTCGCCAATTTCGATTTGAAATACGACGTGCGGGACAATACCTACAAGGTGTTTGAAATCAACATTCGCCAGGGCCGCTCATCCTACTACATGACCGCCGGCGGCTGCA
Source organism: Peptoniphilus sp. HCN-40583 (assembly GCF_037892835.1). NCBI lineage: Bacteria > Bacillati > Bacillota > Tissierellia > Tissierellales > Peptoniphilaceae > Peptoniphilus > Peptoniphilus sp. HCN-40583. Next base: position 10,295 of record NZ_JBBKBU010000011.1, on the reverse strand, counting down.
ATTTTATGACCTACCCGGTGCAGGATTTGATTGCCTGTGAATCCACGCCCTGCCACTACCACGACGCCCGCGGGCTCTGGCTCTTTGTGGATCCCGCCGTCTTAAGAAAATACGGAAGCGAAAAAGACCAAGATTTAATCGAAGCCTCCCTGAAAGGCGGCTTCACCTTTACCCAGTGGTACGAAAAAGACCGCTCCCTTCCCCGCTGGCTGGATTACATGCGCCGGCGCATCTCCACGCGGAAATACTATCCCCACTACGAGCCCCAGCGGCAAAACGATTGATTACACACAAAAAACCGAGGATGCACCTCGGTTTTTTCATGCATTTTTTCATGCAAGGGATGGTATTTATTCTCCGCCTTCCATTAAATCGGCCATGCCGCCGACGCCGGACATTTCCATCATAATGGTTTCAGGATCGGCAACCTTCCAGCTGTCGCCTTCCTTCTTCACTTCGATTTCCACGTCTTTCGTCTTTTCTTCCATCTTCGATACGTCGATGCCGGCCATGATTTCTTCTTCCGACTTGCCTGCCAGAATGTCATCCATGGATTGGGAAATGATGCTCATCATGTCCTTCGCCGTAATGGCATAAACCAATTTGCCTTCTTCGGCGCCATCTTTAATTTCGCCGGACTTAAATTCAAACTTGGCACTTTTAAGAATGTCGACGAAAAATTTATTTTCCGGCTTGTCCATTTCCTTCATGAAGTCGTCGTCTTTTAAGGCGTCTTTGTCCTTTTCCAAGACGTATTTTTGCGCATCGTCAATTTTCAGTTCGCCGAGGGCGGTCATAAAGCCTTCGACGGATTCCTTCGCCAGATCCGTGTCGGATTTTTTGCTGCAGGCGCCAAGGGCTACGAGCATCATCATCGCCAGGGCGATCCACAGTAATTTCTTTTTCATATACGGCCTCCTTCTTTTTGTGCAAGGGAATATTTCTTGTCTATAAATTACCACCTTCATGGAAAGGAAACATCGCCCGAAAGGGTGACGCCGCCGATATTTTTTAAAAATTTGCACAAAAAAAGAGCGCGGAGCATGCCGCACTCTTTCATTTCAATAAAATTTACACATTGGCGAGATCTTGTTGTTTGCTGCCTTCTTTGGAGACAACGTAGCCATAGACCAATGCAATGGCAATGCCGATGACATTGGCTGCCATGTAGGGCAGGCGGAAACCGATCTTGGCGCCGAAAATGTAAGACGTAATAATATAGGTGTAGAACATTCCCGGAATCAAGGAGATGATATAGGCTCTGCCGTGGCGTTTCAGGTAAATGGCGATCATGGCAAAGGCAAAGACTGCGATGGTTTGGTTTGCCCAAGCAAAGTATTGCCATAAAACATTGAAACCGTTGGGACTTAATTTAGCGAAAATCAAGATCACGAGTACGCCGGCGAAAATAGCCAAGGAAAGGCTTACGCGGTTTTTCATATCCTTTTGGGAAATGTTCAAGTGATCGGCGATCATTAAGCGGGCGGAACGAAGGGCCGTATCCCCGGAAGTAATGGGGAGCACGATAATGCCGATAACGGCGATTAAACCACCGATGGAACCTAACATGTCGTTGGCGACGAGACCGATAACGGCGGGTTTGCCGATTAAGCCGGCGTCGATGCCCTTGTTGTAAATACCCATAGCGGCAGCGGCCCAGATCATGGCGATGAAGCCTTCTAAGATCATCATGTCGTAGAAGACGAAGCGGCCTTCTCTTTCACTCTTGACGGAGCGGCCGATTAAGGTCGCTTGAGTGGAGTGGAAGCCCGATACGATACCGCAGGCCACGGTAACGAAGAAGACGGGGAGAATGGGTGTGCCTTGGGGGTGCATGCTGCCAAAGTTGCTCATGGTCAGATTATCTAATTGATAGCCCTTGAAGAAGAGACCGAAGAAAATGCCGATAGCGGAGAGCAAGAGGATGCAGCCGAAAATCGGGTAAACGCGGCCGATGATCTTGTCAATGGGGAACAGCGTCGCAATGATGTAGTATGCGAAAATGCAGGCATAAACGATCCATACCACGGGATTCGAGGCGATGGCTTCTTGATGCAATACATTGGCGACGATTAAGTCCCCGGGGGTGTAAATAAATACGGCACCGACTAAAACCATGAGTACGATGACGAAAATGTTGTAGACGGAGTATACCTTGCCGCCTAAATTGCGCTTAATCAATGCCGGCATTTGTGCCCCGTCGGAACGAAGGGAAATCATCCCGCTCATGTAGTCGTGTACGGCACCGCCGAGAACACAGCCGACGGGAATCATAATAAATGCTAAAGGTCCAAATAAAATCCCTTGAATCGGTCCTAAGATCGGGCCCGTACCGGCGATGTTCAATAACTCGATTAGTGCGTTTTTCTTTTTGTCCATGGGGACGTAGTCTACGCCGTCTTGGCTCTTAATGGCCGGCGTTTCTCTGTCGTCCGGTTGGAAGACTTTCTCGGTGAAACGACCATAGACGATTCCGCCGATGAGCAAAATCGCGAGGCCGATGAGAAATGTGGTCATAAATACCTCCTTAAATTAATGTCTAAATAAAAGCCAATCATCTACTAAGGCTTTTACTACTTACTCATTTATTATAACGCTGTTTGTGAAAAACACAACAGCTTAAGGCAAAAAAATCGGTAAATTTACAGGCTTTCAGCACCTTTTTCGGTTTTGTATACACTATTCACAATGCATTGCACAAACTCGCCTTCTTCAAAGTGATTGCACGGAAAATGCCATGGATTTCACCGCTGTGCAATCATTCGAACCACGGGGACGCTCCCTTTTTATCGAGTGAATTTATTCTTTTTTTGCAACAAAAAAAGACCGCCCACGCGGTCTTTAGTGTAAGAGTACCAATTCTTCCCCTCCGTCAAGTTCCATGCGCCATGCCACGGTGGCGTAGCCGCGAATGCCGTGGGAGAGGTTTTCCACGGCGCCCTGGGCTTCGGGATTGAAGTAGTAACAGGGATCGATTTTTTTAATGGTCCTGCCCTTTAAGCTGTCGTGGGACAGAAGGCGGAGCAGGGATTGGGTGGCCATAGGCAAGGGCTCCCGCTCGTCGGTTTCGTCGATGACGTCGATCCAGAGCCGGTCCATGCGCACCACCTTGTCGCCCACCAGGTCGATTTCCGTGTAGGCGGATTCCACGTAATTGTTTTTGTAGGTCTTGGTGAACATGAGTTTCCTGCGATTGCCCGAAGCTTCACTGTAAAACAGGGCGAGGTCGTCGGTGGGAAATTCCCGGGCCTCTAAAAAGTCCAGGGCTTTTTTCTCCGCCTCCTTCTCGCTTAAAAAGGCATTGGAGGTGGAGTCGGCTTCATAAATAAGCCGCCGCTTGTCCAGCACTTTCAGCTGCGCCCGCTCTGTGCGAAGCACGAGGCGTCGGTCGTCGCCCTCGGCAATGCGGCCATGGCCTTTAAAGAAGCGGCGATTCAAATTGTTTTCCGTGTCCGTTTCGTAGGCCACATCCAAGACGGGCAAGGTGGATCCGTCTTTGGGAATGTCCGCCTCCACGGTAATGCCCGCCTCTTTCAAAAGGGATTTCGTCTCCCGGTGAAAGGCGGCGGCATTTTCCGCCGGGGCCACGCGGATCCGGTCCACGTAAAGGACGCCGGCGAGGAACAAATCGGTGATAAGAAGGGCCACGATGAGCACCGTTTTTGCTTTTTCCCAATTCATGGTCGCTCACCGCCTACACAGTCCCCGCTCATGGCGTCGAAAAGATAAACCTGCTCCCCATAAAGAACGTAGTAGCCGGGGACGAGGGCCTTTTTCTCTTCCCTGCCGTCGTCTAAATAGCAAAGGCTCACCCGCTTTAAGGGCTTGAGTAATTGATCGTAGCCCTCTCCTTTCGCGCCGAAGATCTCCGGATGCATGGCCACCACCTCGGCGAAGTCCATGCCTTTGACGGCGTGGCTTTCGCTTTCTTCCTCGGCCTTGTTGCGGTAGAGATAGGTCATGCGCTTCACCTGATTGTTAAACAAATCCACCACGATGTAATCGGTGTTTTCGTCTTGCACGGGAAAGACGGGCAAGCCCTTTTGCGAATGGTTCATGGTGACGCGATAGCCGCGGACGCCGCCGTTTGTAATGGGCTCCAGCTTTTCCAAATACACGTCGTCGATGGTGCCGGTGTTTTTCGCCACAAACTCAAAGGCCCGCTCCACGGCACCGGCGGAATCCATGACTTCCTTCGCCACTTCCGTCTGGTCTTTGTAGTCCAAAAGGCCGTTATTATACAAACGCACCGTGCGCTGACCGTAGACGTAGAGGGTGGAATCCTCTTCGCCGATTTCGTGAAGATCGTCGATGTTGGCCTTCAAGAGGCGGCGAAGCAAGTCGCTTTTGTAGGTGTTTTTCATGTGGGCCAGGTCGTTTTCATAGACCACGCCCCCTTCGAAGACGGGCTTTTCGTCGGGAAGGTACACCGCCCGCTGAATGCCGTAGCGCTCCCAAAGGGAGCTGTAGGGCGGATTGGCCTCCCGCTCCAGGGAGCGAATGTATTTGTTTATGTCCGAAAGGTTCACGGTGAACTCGGGCTTCATGGCCCCTTCCTCCGTTTCGAAAATCACGCCGTCGGATTCGGAAAAGTAGATGGCGGAAATCTCGCCATGTAAATCGTGCAGATTGTACACGTTTTTAAAGAGGTCGGAGTAAGTGCCCTTGGCCACTTCGAAAACCACCGAGGGCTTGTCGTGGCATTTTAAATAGTCTTTGTAGGGCATTTTTTTCCAGTGAATGTCTTCTTTGCCGTCAAAACTTTGCTTTAAGATGTTGCGGTAAAAGGGCCAGAGGTTTTTCAGCTGCACCGTCTGCGTGTGGGCGCCGCCGCCGAAATTCACCACCATGGCCGCAGGCATCATGCGCCCGATGACGGCATCGGTAAGCTTGGGATCCGCGGCGGCAATGAGTTTGTTGCCCGTCGGCGGCGGAGAGAGCCAGATTTGCCTGGCGAGAATCAAGGTCAAGACCAGAAGGGCGGCGAGGACGATGGTTTTAAGTCGCTCTTTCATGCTTCCTCCTGATCCATGGGAAAGCTCAGAAGGACTTCCGTGCCCACATTGAGCTCGCTTTTAATGCGGATGCGGCCCCCCATGTTTTCCATAATGTCCTTGGCGATGGAAAGGCCCAGGCCGCTTCCGCCCATGGCGCGGCTCCTGCCCTTTTCCACGCGGTAAAAGCGTTCGTAAATTCGTTCCAAATCGCTGCGGGCAATGCCGATGCCGTTGTCCTTGATCTGGATATGCACCCGAGAACCGAAATTTCTTCCGATGACTTCGATTTTTCCCGCGTAGGTGGTGTACTTAAAGGCATTGGTCAAAATATTGGTAATGACCTGATAAGCCCCGTGCTTGTCCGCCAAAAAGGGGCGAATGTCCACGGGAATGTCCAGATACACCTTGTGGTGGCGCTCCTTAATCATGGGCTGCAATGATTCCAAAATAGCCGTCACCACCTCATAGGCATCCATGGACACGGGCTCCCAATTGGTGCGCTTGGCATCCATATTGGAAAGCTGCAACAAATCCGTGACCAAATGGGTCATGCGGTCGCTTTCACGGTCGATAATGCCTAAAAACCGCAGCTGGGCATCTCGATTTAAAGATGCCGTCATCAAGGTTTCCGTATAGGATTTAATGGTGGTAATGGGCGTCTTCAGCTCGTGGCCCACATTGGCCACGAAATCTTTCCGGAGCACATCCAAATTGTGCTCTTCCGTAATATCCTGCAACACGGCGATAATCCCCTGAGGCCGCTTGCTCTCCCCTTTGTAGGGGGCGTAGCGGATGTTGTAGAACTTGTTTTTAATTTCGATTTGGCTCAGGCCCGTTAAGGAGCCGGCGTCGTAGTAATTAATCTTTTGAATGTTCAGCCGCTTCATGTCGAAGGCTTCGCCCACGGCGTCGTCGGCCAGATCCAAAATCTCCTTCGCCACGGGATTCACGTGAACCAATCGGCCCATGGCGTCCACGGCCACGATCCCCTCGGACATGTAGTGGAACATGGTGTCCAGCTTGGAACGCTCGGAATCCATACGGGAGATGGTCTCTTCCAGTTCCGTGGTGAGGTAATTAAACATACTCCCCAGCCGGCCGATTTCGTCGTTGCTCTTGACCTCGACCTTTTGATTGAAATTCCCCTCGGCCATTTCCCGTGCCTGACGGGTCACATCCCGAATGGGCAAGGTAATGGAGCGGGCCAAAATATAGGCGAGAAGGGTGGTAATGCCCATGGCCACCACCATGGCGTAGGTCATAATGACCCGGGCGTCGTCTACCACGCCGTAAAGACCGCTTAAATCGGAGACCATGTAAAATAAGCCCATGACGCTGCCGTCTTTTGCGAAAACCGGCATGGTGTAATGGGCGTGGCGCACCTTGGTCTTTCCGTCTTCACGAATCACGGAAGAGCCTTCGCCGCGGAAGCCGTCTAAAATCAGTTTCGGCGATAAATCGGAATCGCCCAGGGCATTTTGCCCCGCCACAAGCTCCCCGGAATTGTTGGTGGAGGCAATAATCTTGGGCACCCGCCCGGGGCCGATGGCATAAATGGCCTCGTCGCTTCCGATGCGCCAGGCGTCCAAGGTGTTTTGAATGCGGCTGTGCACCTCATCCCAGGGCGTTTCCGTCAAATAGGGCGATGAATTGGCCATGGAGCTTAGGGTCTGCTCCATGTCCGTCTGTACTTTCTCCAGCTGCGCGTCTTCCAGTCGATTGACGATAAAAGCGCCGATAATGGCCATAACCACCAAGACGAGAAGAACGTAGATAAAAATAAATCGCCACTTAATGCTGGAATAATGCTTATCCTCCAAAGTAATAGCCCACTCCTCGCTTTGTCAGAATGTAGCGGAAATCTTCCCCCGCATCTTCAATCTTTTCACGCAAACGGCGCACCGTCACATCCACGGTGCGAATGTCGCCGTAATATTCATAGCCCCACACCTCTTCCAAAAGGGTTTCCCTGCTAAAAACCGTGCCCGGCGACTGGGCTAAATACTTCAGAAGCTCAAACTCACGAAGGGTGAGCTCGATGACTTTCCCCCGCTTCGTCACTTCATACTTCACGGGATCGATGTTCAGATCCGCCTCTTCGATGACCTCGTCGGGCAAATAGCCTTCGTTTTCGAAATCCTGGCGGCGGAAATTCGCCTTCACGCGGGCGATTAATTCCCCCATGCTGAAGGGCTTCACTACATAATCGTCGGCGCCCAGTTCCAAACCGCGAATGCGATCGCCTTCGGAATCTTTCGCCGTAAGCATAATCACCGGCACCCGACTTTTCTTGCGGATCTCCCGCAAGGTTTCAAAGCCGTCCATGCGCGGCATCATGACATCCAAAAGCACCAAATCCGGCGCCCAGGTGTCGAAGGTTTCCAAACAGTCTACGCCGTCTTTTGCCATGGCGGTTTCGTAGCCTTCGTTGGATAAATTGTATGCGATAATTTCGGCAATGGCCGATTCGTCTTCTGTAATTAAAATTTTCATAGGATCCCTCCTCCCTTGATTATATCATAGGTGAAATCGGTTATAATCAAGAGGAGGTTTTACTCCTGAAGGTTTCGGGAAAGTTCCATCATTTTTTCATAGAGGGCTCGCACTTCGCCGCCGTAGGGCGCAGCCTTCTTCTCCACTCGGGCGAGAAGGGCCGCCTCCCGCTCGGGATCGTAAACCGCCCGGCCCACCTTCTTCTTCTCCTCGCCCATGGCGCGAGACAAATCGAAGCGGGCCTTTAAAAGATCCGCCAGCGCGTCGTCCACGGCGTCGATTTCATTTCGAATAGATTCTATAGACATACTACCTCCGGAGGTTTCATGATTCACATTATTTATCACGGTTACTTTTCCTTCGCCATCCACAAGGTGGTGCAGGATCTCGCCGCCAAAGGGGCGGACATTCTTGCCAAGCCCCACACAGACTACGTCCTTTCGGCGGGAAAAGAGGGCTTCTTCGCCCGAGACATAAAGGGCGATCCCGCCCCCGACGCCATCTTGTTTTTCGACAAAGACGTGCGCCTCGCCCGGGCACTGGAAAAGCAATGCCCCCTCTTTAATCCGGCGAACGCCATCGCCTTGGCCGACGACAAAATCGCCACCTTCGACGCCCTGGCGCCTGCCCTTCCCATGATCGACACCGTCCCCGCCCCCTTCCACTACCGGGCCGGGGTGCCCACAGACGACTTTCTCGCCTATGTGGAAGGCCGCTTCGGCTACCCCATGGTCATTAAAGCCGCCAAAGGCTCCTTCGGCGAGCAGGTGTTTCTCGCAAACAATCGCGACGAGGCAAAGGCCATCGCGACAAATATGGGGGCGGAAGACTACCTCTTTCAGCCCTTTATCGCCGAATCCACCGGGGTCGACAAGCGGGTGCTCGTCGTGGGCGACGGGATCCTCGGCGCCATCGAGCGCAGAAACGAGCACGACTTCCGCGCCAACATCGCCGCAGGATCCACGGCACGGCCCATCGATCTCACCGAGGAAGAAAAAGAACTGGCCCTCGCCGCCCACAAAGAGGCGGGCCTCGCCTTTTCCGGCATCGACCTTATCGACTCCCACAGCGGCCCCCTCTTGGTGGAAATCAATTCCAATATGAGCTACTTAGGCTTTCAACAAGCCACGGGCATCGACGTGTCGGAAAAAATCCTCGCCTATGTGGCGGCTGAGATCCGCTAAATTCAGTGTAGCACGTTTTTAAGAAAGGAACAAAGGGCACGCTTTGCCGAAACCACAGAAACCCCCGGAGAACGGGGGTCTTTTCGTGCAATAAAAAAACGAGCCCGAAGGCTCGTATCGTGGAAGGAATCCGTGGGGCGGCTGCGGAATTTAAAGACTTTCCCAAAAGCCCCACCACTCGGCCCAATTGTTTTTGGCCATAGTGCCGGGACAAATCTTGCGAGAGGCGTCGAAGTGGCGCACCACGTGATCTTTCGGGATGCGGTAAAAAGCCATAAGCTCCTTTACCAAGCTGCGGGCATAGGCCAAGGCGGCCTTGCGGTCGATGCCCTGATTGATGCAAATCTCCACGCCGATGGAATTGCGATTGGTGATGCCGTGCTTTCCGTGGCCGTCGCCGCAATGCCAGGCGGCGTACGCGTCTTCGATGATTTGCACTACGCCCTTGTCGTCGACAAAATAATGGGCGCTGGCCTTGCGATTGCCGCCGGAGAAATAGCGAAAATGGGCCATGGCATCGGCACCGGCGGCGGGATTGCCCGTGTCGTGGACCACAATGTAGGCGATGCGCGCGCCGTTTCTCGACGAAAAATTATAGTGAATCAACTGTTTGTTTAGAATCATAGATCCTCCTTAAATGCTTCATGGCACGAGACTTTGTGTTGGCCACCGTTTGATAGGAAATCCCCAGGCGGGCGGAGATTTCCGAAAGAGACAAGTGGCAGAAAAAATATAAACTCACCACCGCCCGCTCTCGGTGGGGCAGATCATTGACGATTTGATGCAGCGCCTCCGCCCGCTCCAGGAGAATAAAATCCTCCTCCGTGTCCGCCACGTCGGCGACAAGGCCTTCCATTTCCGTAGTGAGGGGAACGGTGGCCTCCTTTACGCTGCGCTTTAAATCGTCCATAAGGAAATAAGACAGGCGCTTCCTGTAAAAAAGATGAAAAGGCACGCCCCGATCGGGATCGAAATCCTCCAGGGCATCTAATAAAATCAGATTCGCCTCTCCGTATAAATTATCCGGATCCGGCGCATAAGGCTGAATGCGACGGATCGTGGCCCGAGTGATGGGCGCGAGATCCACGAGCAATTGGGCCAAAGCCTCGGGATCCCGAGATTTGGCACGAGCGATCATTTGGCTTTCCATAGAGACTCCTTTCACGATGAAGTTGAACAAATGTTTCGTTTTCTTTTTATTTTACCACAGGAGAAACATATGTTCAATGCAGGGAGGTTATAAGGGCGAGATGTTATCTCGCCCTTATAACCGGGAAATGGTGAGGATATTCTTTTTTTTATTTTGTGCTTTTTTCTTTTTTTATTTTGTTTGTCGCTTTCCTATTGCGGAGCAGACGTAATTTCGAGTTAATTCTATTTCGCTTTAGATATCATTCCCGCACGATTTTGAAACCCGGGGGCGGGGAAAAGAGCTCAGAGCGGAAGGCCGCATTTTCCCCGCCCCCGGGGCCCCCGCCCCTTTTTTGGCCGCGTTTAAGCTGTATGAAAATGCCTGCGGCATTTTCTACTAATTGGGCTGTGTCGCGGAAAGAAGAATGTGAGTTGGGCGAAAAAGAAACTTCGCCCAATTCAAAATGATTCATAGGCGAAGATGCCCAAT